>NZ_JAJOHP010000032.1:0-57759 GCF_021109375.1 Arthrobacter sp. AK01 | reverse complement strand
CCGCCCCCCCCAGGGGGGCTGGGGGGCGGGTTCCCCCCCCTTCGGCCCTTTGGCGCGGGGGGCGCGGGGGGGCCCCCCCCGCCCCGGCCCGCCCCCCCCCCCCGGCCGGGCCACTGCTGGGGGGCACTTCACGTCGCAGCTATCGCTGCTCCGTTTGGAGCTCTTGGGTGCTAGTCGATTTCAACGTCGTTGTCTGCCACCACGATCGAGTCATCGATGTCGTTGTACTCGACGTCCACGTCTTCGACGTCCAGGTTGGTGGAGTTGTCGTACTCGAATTCGTTGTCCGCCACCACGATCGAATCGTTGATGACGTTCACATCGTCCACTTCGACGTTGGTGGAGTTATCCGGCGAGTACTCCAGGTCCAACTCGTTGTCCTGGACCACGACGGAGTCCTTGATGAGCTGAACATCTTCGACGTCCACATCGGTGGAGCTGTCGTTGAACGAGTCGGCCACGTTGACGGAGTTGTCCGAGTTGTCGGAGTTGTCCGAGTTGTCGGAGTTATCGGAGTTGTCGTTGAACGAATCGGAGATCGTCGTGGTGTGCGTCGAGTTGTCCGTCTCCTCGTTGAAGGAGTCCTCGATGTCCACATCGACATCAACATCGGTGTTGTAGGAGTCTTTGGTCACCGAGTGGTCGGAATTGTCATTGAAGGAGTCCTTGACCTCGATGTCCGTGTTGCCTACCTCCAGGTCCCCGTCGCCCGACTCACTGAGGTTCACCGAGTTATCTGTTGAGTGGTCATCGGTCGTGGTGGTATTGCCGGAGTCCTTCACGTCGTCGCCAGCGGCAATGGCACCGTCGCCCGAGGCGACCACTGCGTCCTGGTTGAAGAGCTGCGTGACGTCGCCGTCTGCCCAGATATTCTGGTTTACCGACTGATCGGTGATCGTGTCACGGTCGTCGATGTTGGTGGTGTACGAGTAGTTGTTCACCACGTGGACCAGTTGCTGAACGGCGTGGGCGTGGTCATCGCCGCCATCCCAGCCGCCGCCACCGCCGCCGCCATGGCCGTGATCGTCGTCGTGGCCACCCCAGCCGCCGCCACCGCCGCCGCCATGGCCGTGATCGTCGTCGTGATCGTGATCGTCGCGATCGGGGCGTCCGCCACTCCCGCCGCCGCCGTGACCGTGGTCGTCGTCGTCATCGGGGCGTCCGCCACCCCCACCGCCGCCGTTGGGACGATCGTCGTCGTCCTGCCCACCCCAGGTGGCGCCGCCGCCGGTGGATCCGTGGTTGCCGCCGGTGTTGTATTCACGATCGAACGACGAACGGGCGTTGATCGGTGCGTAGTCCAGGACCACGGGGCGAACAGCATCGACGTCGGCCGAGGAGACGTCGCGGAGGCCCGCTGCGGCGAGGGCAGCTTCGGGATCGCGGACAAAATCTTCGGCTGCGTCGGGATCGTTGAACAGGCTCATCAGGAACTGCACGAGCTGTTGTGCGAGTGTAGGCATTGGAGTGCTCCCTCAAATTCTGCGGTGGGTGGTAATTGGCCCGGCGCCTTTGCCGGGCTCCCATTCAACTTTTGGCCGGGGGGGGGGGCCGGGCATCGGGGGTGGTCCCCCTGCCGCTTGCCCCACCGTTAGGGGATCGCGGGTTTTTCCGTCAGGGGGCGGAGGGGATACCGCCTAGGGAGGCGGGTGCCCCTCCCCCAACGCCAGGCGCAGGCGGACAAGGAGCTCCGAGCGGCTGTCAGCCCCCAATCGCCGGCGCATCCGGGCCACATGGTGTTCTGCGGTGCGTGGCGATATGTAGATCGCATCGCCAATTTCGCGGTAGGTCTTCCCTTCCAGGAGGAGGCGGCCCACTTCACGTTCCCTGGCGCTCAGCCCGGATGGGTCCGTTGCGCCTTGGCCGACGCTTTCCGGAACAGGAGGGCCCGCAACATCATGGTGCGGATCCGCCAGGCGCTCCGGTGTCCCGCCGGACGTGGCACTGTGGGGATGAAGATCCCTGGCACACGCAAGAAGCCTCACCATGTCGCGTCGTTCCTCCGCATGCGCCGCAGCATGGCCCGCCAGGCGGGCTCCTTCCCAGGGCATCCCGACGGCGGCCAAGCCACGGGCAGCAGTTTCGACGTCGGACGCTTCAAACCGACTGGCCAGAACCGAAACCCAGGCCTTTCCGCCCGCGGCGAGGACCGCAGCAACATGGCTGTGTTCGGAGGCGCGCACCAGCGCGGCCGCATGTGGGGCGAGCTCTGCGGGGCTCTCGCTCAGCAAAGCAGCCTGTACCGCAGCCCAGTGCAGGGGCACGGCCCACAGCGACGGGCTTCCCAGCCTGCCCAACAGCTCCCAGGCACCGTCCAAGTAGTGCGACACCCGACGCGTCTCCCGCAGCCGTGCGGCGCAAATCATCAACTCGCCCCACGGCAAAAGACTGAACAGATCCACGGACACATGCATCATGGCTTCGCGTGCCCTGTCCCACGCCAAAACCAGCTCATGTACTTCGCTGCCCCGGCGTGCCAGCCCCACTTCCAGTGCCGACAGCAGGAGTTCGTCCCGCGGCGCCAGTGGCCAATGGTTCGCCTTGACAGCTTCATTGATGGCCAACCGGGCTTCGTCAGCGTTGTCCTGCTGCATGGCGGTCCATGCCCGCAGCAGGAACAACCTTGGTCTGGCAGCATCCCCACCCTGCCCCGCGGCCAACGCCGCCGTGAGTACGTGGTCAGCCACTGCCGGCTCCCCGCTATGAAGGGCACATAGCGCAGCCAGGGCGGCGGGGGTCTCCGGCACTGGAATCGCCGCGCCGGATGCGTTCATCATGTCCGATGCCCTGATGAGTTCCGGCAGCGCCATGTGAGGTGCCGGTCCGAGAGTTCGCCCCAGTCCCTCCTGGGTGAGCGACAAAGCCACCGCCAGGAGAGTCGGCGAACCGGACGGGGGCGCTGCGGCCAGGAGTTCCTCGACCCTCACTGCATCGCCCGAGCCGATCATGGCTACCGCCGCGAGTGGCGCAGACCCGTCCATCCTGTCCGGCCCCAGCCAGTTGTAAGTATCAGCACCGCGGGCAAGCATGCCCCGTTGAGCCCATACCGCAGCAGCCACGTCCACACCCAAGCGGAGGTCAGGAGGCTCGGGCAAAGCGAGGAGACGGTCCACGATCCTGCCCGCTGCATCCAAGTCTCCTATTGCGGCGGCCGCCTGGGCCCTCCGTGCTGCGTTGGCGAGTTCGTTGTTCCCGGCCATAAGCGCCTCGGCGTAAAGATCCGCGGCCAGCCGCGGATCCGTATCCAGGACCCTGTTTGCTGACTCCTCCAGTTCTGCGGCAACACGGGAATCCTGCAAACCGCTCCTGGCGAGGTCGCGGGCCAAGTCCCCCAAAACCCGGCCCTCCGCCAGGATCTTGCCCACGAGTTCCCGCTGCAGCGCGCCAATGCGGGCAGTAGGGGCACCCTTCAGTAAGGCATACCGGGCAGTGCCCACCACGGATCCGTCGGACATCAGAAGGCCGGCGTCCCTGGCTGAAGCGATGATCGAATCCAGCCCCGCATGGCTTTCAAGGCCGCTCGGCAACGGCGCAGGAAGGGTGAACCCCACAGACAGGGCAAGGAGCAGCTCGCGGACAGCCGCGGAATCGCCTGTCAGTTCCGGAATACCGGGGGAATCTGCCTCAGGGTGGGAAGCAGGTTCCGTGAGCGGGTGATCGATTGACCCGGGCCGAAGGTGCCCGGGCTTATGGTCATGTCCCGTCATGGGCTAGACCGCCGAGAGTAGCGCTGGATCCGGAATCGGGCCAGTTTCCGTGGGCAGGGGTGCGGGGTCAAGCGTGGCAGGCGGGGTTGTGGGCTCCGACTGCGGCACTGTTGGCTCGGGAGCGGGCGGCGGAGGGTCCTGCGTGACCGTCGGCTCAGGCTGCGGCGCTGTTGGTTCGGGCGAGGGAGGGGGTGTCACCGGATCCGACGGAGTGGTAGGCGGTGTTGTCGGTTCGATGACCGGTGGCGGGGTTGTGGGTGGTGTTGTCGTCGGAGGCGGGGTAGGCCCGGTGGCGGCGCCACCTGTGGGAGCCGGCGTGGGTGTGGTGGTCGCAGTGCCGGGGGTCGTAGGAGTTCCGCCTGGCACGGCGGGAGTGGCAGTGCTGCCCGTTGAGGTGCCGGAGGCCGGGCCGGCAGCCGATCCCGCGGCGGTGCCCGAACCAGTGCCCGCATTTGCGGTTCCTGACCGGGCCGGACTCTTACCTGTCGCGCTCCCGGCCCTCGTGACCCCGGCCCTGGCGCTGGCTTCAAGTCCCGCCGCCGGGTTGCCCACCGCCGGCGCCTCTCCGGCTTTCCCGCCACCAGCGCCGCTGCCTTGGCCCGTGGACGCCTGGGTACCGCCGTCGCGCATGACATCGGCGGCCTGGTTGCCGAACATGGTTGCCAGCAGTCCACTGCCTCCAGGGCTCTGTGCCGCCGTTGCCGTGGCGATGGTCAGAACGGTTGCGGCGACTGCCGCTGCTGCCGCCATTCGGACACGGGGCCGTGGGGCGTGCCGGCCAGGCTTCGCGGGGACAGTTTTGAGGGCGCCCAGGGCCGGAGCCCGGGTAGCGACATGCGGCCTTTCCAGAGACATGCCATCCGCTATGCTGACGGACGCCGAGGCCGCCGCCTCCGCGGCGTCCGCTCCGGTTGAACCCAGGCCAGCCACCGCTGCACCAAGGCAGATGGAGGACTTGGGATCGGCGTCGACGGCGATTGGCCGGCCAAGTTCCACCGAAATCATCTCGGCCACGAGCGGAATACGCGAGGAGCCCCCGATCAGCAGAACAGCCCTCAAGTCCTGCGCGTCGACTTTGATGGCCCGCAGGCTGCGTTCCAATGACTCCACGGTGTCCCGGACAGGTTCCTCGATCATCGCTTCGAATTCGGCCCGGACCAGCCGGACGGACTGCTGGGTGCCGGGCAGGGATACGGCCACGCTGGATTCAGTGTCCATGGACAGCGCTTCCTTGGCTTCCCTGCATTCCCGCTTCAAGCGGGAAAGGGCCGCCATCGTGTCCGGCGCCGTCGGGTCCACGTCCGCTGCGGCGCTGACGTGACCCATCACGTGACGCAGCACGGCGGCGTCGAAATCGGCGCCGCCAAGTGTTTCAATGCCGTCCGGACGGCCTAGTAGCTCAAAGTTTCCGGCTCCGGCTTTGCGGAGGATGGCGGTGTCGAAAGTACCGCCACCGAGGTCGTACACCGCGATGATGCTGCCGTCTTCCACCCGGGTTTGGGAGGCGTAGTGCAGGGCTGCTGCTTCCGGCTCGCTGATCAGGGTGATGTCCTGCAGGCCGGCCACGTTGAGCGCTGCGAGGACCGACGAGGTACGGTGCTGGCCCCAGGCCGCGGGGTGCGTCATGATGATCGACGACGGCGCCGCCCCCTCACGCTCCTGCGCCCTGTCCAGCACCCAGCGGGCCATGGTGGCGTACACGTCCTCCGCAGCAAGCCACCGCTCGCCGACAGCCAGGGGGACGGAATCTCCGATCCGGCGTTTGAACTCACGCACCATGTGCTGGGGATCGTCCAGGCCCCGGCGTTCGGCCGCTTCACCTACCAGCACACGGCCGTCGTCGGCGTAGAACAACACAGAGGGCACGGCGCTGCCATGCAATCCCAACGGGAGGATTTCCGGTGTAGGCGTTGGACTCTGATCAGGCTTAACCAGGGCTGCTGCGGTAAAACTTGTCCCGACGTCAATGGCGAGAACATAGCTCATAGGTACCTCGAAAGAACACTGCGCGTCGCTAGCGGGCTGCATCACAAGCGGGTTCTGAACAAGGTAGCACCTGCCTTGGGCAGGCAACAGGCTTGTTTAGTGCACCGTTTTGTTGTTTTCCGAGACCCGGGCCCGCACCGGGGACAACGCCCCTGCTCAGGCCCGGAGTGGGACCCAACCCTCGGTTTAGAGCCCGGAGTAGGAATGCAGGCCGTTGAAGACCGTGTTCACCAGCGTGAAGTTGATGATGACGCAGGCGTAGCCAACAATCGACAACCACGCCGCACGGGTTCCAGTCCACCCACGGGTTGCCCGCGCGTGCAGGTAGCCCGCGTAGACCACCCAGATCACGAACGTCCATACTTCCTTGGGGTCCCAGCCCCAGAACCGACCCCAGGCCTTCTCGGCCCAGATGGCGCCGAACATGAGGGTGAAGGTCCAGCCGATGAAGGCGATGGCGTTGATCCGGTAGGACAGGTTTTCCAGGCTCAGCGCGTTCGGAACGATGCGCATGAAGCCGAGCTTGTCCGCACGGCCCGCGGCCAGGTTCTTCTGCCGGTGCGACTGGACCAGCTGCAGTGCGGACATGGCGAACGTCAAGGTGAACAGGGCGGAAGAAAGTACTGCGATGGAAACGTGGATGATCAGCCAGTAGCTCTGCAGGGCCGGCACCAGGTGGCCCACGGGAGTCCAGAAAGCAGCCGAGGCCGCCACGAGCATGATGATGGCCAGCCCGATCACGAACGTGCCCAGGAAGCGCAGGTCACGGCGGATGAGGACGATCAGGAACACGGCTACAGCAACGAAGGCACCGGTGGTGAGGAACTCGTACATGTTGCCCCACGGCACGCGACCTGCGCCGAAAGCACGGGTGACCACACCCGCGCCGTGGATCAGGACGCCCAGGACCGTCAGTGCAACGGCAACGCGGGCCGGGGCGCGCCGTTCGCCGGCGTACTTCATGTCGCCGGCGGCGGTGCCGCCCTCAACGGTGAGGCCCGACGTCGGACGCTCTGCACGGCCAGCCGGCCCACCGGCGTCGGGACCGCCCAAGCCTCCGCCAATGCGACCTGCGGAGACGGCAACCTTCTCGCTGGCGGAGCTGGCTGCGGCCTTCAGGTCCACTGCCCGGAGCATTTTGCTGCTTTTCGCCAGGTCCCAGGCAAACGCGATGAAGGCCACGGTGTACGTGCCGGCGGCCAACAGCATGAACAGCTCGCTGTACTGGCCCAGGGTTTCGTTGATGACGGGCATTACTGGTCCTTCGAGGTTGAGGAAGATCCTGCTGTAGTTGTTGCGGTGTCCTGCGTCTCCGGGACGTTCCATTCCCGGGCAAAGATCTCGCGAAGTGCCGCGGCTTCGCCGGCCAGACGGTGGTCTTCACCGCGGGCCAGCAGACCGTATTCCACCATGGTGCGGCCGTCCGCATGGGTTCCGGTGCGGACCCAGACACGTCGGCGGTTGATGTAGAGCGACATGACCAGGCCGGCAACCGCGAGGAAACCGAAGATCAACGCGTACAGCTGGCCGGGGTTGTGGTGGATGTCCACGCCGATGTACTTCTTGACGCCATCAAACGTGATGCTGCCCTTGCCTTCGGGCAGGTTGGCCGTTGCACCCGGAGTCAGGGTGATACCGCCGGCCGCTAGGTCGCGGCCGTTGAGCTGCTTGAGGTCCTTGACGTCCAGTTCAAACACGTTCTGGGGCACGCCCTTGTCAAGGCCAAGGTCACCGTAGAACGAGTTCAGGCTTAGCTGGGGGTTGATGAGTTCCGGGGCGCCACTGAAGGAAATGCCGTCCTCGGTGACGAACGCCGTGGGAAGGAAGAAGCCGACAAAGCCGAGCTGCTCCGGTTTGGCGTCCGGGACCTTGATGACCACCGAAGAGTAGTAGTTGTCACCTTGGACCTTGGCCGTGACGGGCCCCTGGAAGGAGACGTTCCCCTCGCCGTCGCGGACGGTCACCATGGGAGCGTAGCCGTTACCGGTGAGGTAAAGGCTGGTACCGCCAAGTGAAACGGGATCGTTGACCTTCAGGGTCTCCTTCTTGGCCGGCGCATCCGGGTTTTCCTTGGTAGTGACTTCGGCCGTGTAGTCGATCGGCTGGCCCGCCTTGCCCGGCGATTCGCGGTCGAACCTGGCCTCGAACTTATCCAACTGCATCGAGTAGGGCTGGAGCGAACTGCTCTGGAAGTTGGTGCCAGGCGTGAATTGGTCGTAGCCCACCAACGTGTTGACGAACGTGTCGCCCTCCACCAGGATGCGCTGGCCGCTGTACCCGAAGAGACCGCCGATGGCCACTGACACCAGCACGCCGATCAGGGAGGTGTGGAACACCAGGTTGCCCACTTCCTTCAGGAAGCCGCGCTCGGCACCCAAGGACGGCAGGGCGCCGTCGACGTCCCTGACCTCAACACGGTAGCCGCGCTTCTTGAGCAGCCCGGCGGCATCGTTAATGGCCTTCGACGCCGGGACCCCGGCGTCGGCGGGCAGCTCCAGCGTGCCGTACTCCGGCAGGCGCGAAAGGCGCTTGGGGGTGCGCGGCGGCTGGGACTTCATGGCCTTGTAATGGGCGATCGCGCGCGGAGTGACGCAGCCAATCAGCGAGACAAACAGCAGGATGTAGATGGCCGAGAACCAGGCCGACGAATACACGTCGTACAGCTGCAAGGCATCGAGCAGCTCGCCGTAAGACGGGTTGTCCTTGATGTACTGCGTGACCACTGACGGATTCGCGGGCCGTTGCGGGAACAGGGAACCCGGTACGGCGCCAACGGCGAGCAGGAGAAGGAGGAACAGCGCCGTGCGCATGCTGGTCAGCTGGGTCCAGGCCCACCGCAGCATGCCCATGACACCGAGCGCGGGAAGCGCGGCCTCGGACTTGGCCTGCTGGAGTTTTCCTTCCGCTGTGTTTCCGGGCGTGCTCTCAGCGGACGGTGACTTCTTCTTGGCTTTCACGGACTCGCTCATCAGATCGGCAACTTCACATCGTTTTGGAACCAGTACTGCAACTCGGTCACCCAGGTTCCCCACACACCGGTGGCCATCAGGATGCCGAGCAAAATCAGGATGCCTCCGCCGATCCGCTGGATGGCCAGCCGGTGCTTGCGGAAGAAGGACATGACTCCCATGCCCCGGCGGACGGCCAGCGCGATCAGGAGGAACGGAATGCCGAGGCCAAGGCTATAGACGAACGCCAGGAGTGCGCCCTTGGCAGCAGAGGAACCACCGGACAGGCTCAGCAACTGTACCGCGGAGTACGTCGGACCAATACAAGGCGCCCAGCCCAATCCGAAAGTGAGTCCAAGCAGCGGCGCACCCCATAGTCCCGCCGGGGGTTTTGCATGGATCTTCGCGTCGCGCTGCAACCAGCCGAAGCCGCCCATGAAGACCACGCCCATGATGATCACCAGGATGCCGAGCAGTTGCGTGATCCAGGCATTCTGCGGACCGGTCAGGAGCGTCCCAAGCTGGCCGAAAGCCCCGCCCAGGAGAACAAAAATCACCGAGAATCCAAGGACGAACAACCCGATGCCGGCCAGCATGCGGCCCCGCCGCTGCTTTTCAAGGTCGACGCCGGTCAGCCCCGTGACGTAGCCAAGGTAACCCGGGACGAGCGGCAGCACGCAGGGCGAAAGGAACGAGACCAGCCCGGCCAGCAATGCCACTGGCACGGCCAGCAGCAGTGATCCGTTGAGGATCGTCTCGGCGAAGGGACTGTTCATGGGTGCTACTCGGCCACTGCGGAGGTGATGAGGGCTTTCAGGGTGCTCTTCTCGATCTCGCCGAGCACGCGGGAGGCAACCTTGCCTTCCTTGTCCAGGACCAGGGTTGTGGGCACGGCGCCCGGGGGCACGATGCCGGACACGGACAGGAGCACAGCCCCGTCCTTGTCGTTGAAACTTGGGTAGGTGATGTTGAAGGTCTTGTCGAAGGCATCGGCTGTGGCTTGTTCATCCCGCAGGTTGACGCCGAAGAACTGGACGCCCTGGTCCTTGAAGTCCTGGTGCAGGGCTTCAAGCTGGGGCGCTTCGATGCGGCAAGGGGCACAGGCGGCGAACCAGAAATTCAGGACGGTGACTTTGCCCTGGAGGTCCTCGGGCTTCACTGTTTCGCCGTTAAAGAGGGTGCCTTTCAATGCCACGGGCGCTGCACGGTCAGCCTTGGCGAACTCCGTCACCGAACCATCGCCGGCCACATAATTCTTGTTGTCGCCTGCCTTGGCTTGCTTTGCCAGCGAGTCTTCCTGGGCGCAGGCGGACAGGCCCATGGTCAGTCCTGCGAGGAGGACGCCGCCGGCGGTCAGCACGCCGCGTCGTGAGAGATTGTTATCCATGCTTATGCTCCCGGTGTGCTCGCCGCGCCGGGGAGCAGGACAGCAGCAGGCTCACTGTACTCAACGCGGATGATCTTGCCGTCATCGTCCAACGTGAGGGAAGTAAGGGACGTCAGGGTGCACTCGCGCTTGCGGGGGTCATGCGCCAAGCGGCGTCCCTCCGCCGTCAACCGGGTGGACCAGATGGGCAGTTGGTGGCTGACCAGGATGGCTTCGGCGCCGTCGCCGCCCAGCTCGATTGCCTTGACGCGGGCGTCCTCAACTGCGGCGAGCACGCGGGCAGCCTGTTCCTTGTAGGGCTCTCCCCAGGAAGGCCGCAGTGGATTCCGGAAGTAGAACCAGTGCTTGGGCTTCAGGAACTCACTTTTGGTGGGGTGGAGTCCTTGGAAATGGTTCTCGGCCTCGATGATGCGCGGCTCGGTGGTGATCTCCAGGTTCAGCGCCTCGGCTGTGGGCATCGCCGTTTCCTGGGCCCGTGTCAGAGGCGACGCGACCAGGTGCACGATCTTGGCGCCCTGGCTGGCGCGGGCCGCGAAGTGATCGGCCAGCATGCGGGCCATCTCCCGGCCGCGTTCGGAGAGGTGGAATTCCGGCAGCCGTCCGTACAGGACGCCGTCGGGATTATGGACCTCGCCATGGCGAAGCAGATGGACAGTTGCTTGGGGCATGTTTACCAGTTTCTCAAAGAAGCGGGGCGATCCGAAATCTTCTACCGCTAGTAGAACTCAAAGTTTTTCCGAAATGTTCCCCGGAGTTGGAATAAAAGATGCATATGCATGTTTATACTAGACACGAAGCTCGGTTGACGCTTCAAGCAATCGGCGTCAACCAGGCAAGCACGCAGTACCTTCCACTAGACATAGGAGCAACACCATGATGACTCTCCCCGCCACCGTCACCACCGGCACCTGGACCCTCGACGCTTCCCACAGCGAGATCGGCTTCACCGTCCGCCACGCAGGTATCAGCAAGGTCCGCGGCCAGTTCAAGGACGCTTCGGCCACCCTCGAGGTTGGCGAAGCCCTCACCGACTCCAAGGTCAGCGCCACCATCCAGACCGCCAGCTTCGACTCCGGCGACGTCAACCGTGACGGCCACGTCAAGGGCGAAGACTTCTTCGACGTGGAGAAGTTCCCGGAGATCACCTTCGTGTCCCGCCACGTCAAGGCCAACGGCAACAGCTTCGACCTCGTGGGCGATCTCACAATCAAGGGCGTGACGAAGGAAGTTTCCATCGAGACCGAATTCAACGGCGTTGCCGTGGATCCGTTCGGCAACACCCGCGCCGGCGTTTCCGGTGAAACCACCATCAGCCGCAAGGACTTCGGCCTCACCTGGAACGCCGTCCTCGAAGCCGGCGGCGTGCTGGTCAGCGACAAGGTAGTCATCAACCTGGAACTCGCTTTCATCGCTCCTGCTGCTGCATAGTCCCAGCCTTCGCCCGAAGGCAGCCAAACGGCGCCGTCCACAGTTTCCGGCTGTGGGCGGCGCCGTTTTGCAATACACGGAAGTCACCCCGCAATTGTTCGGCAAACAGCCTGTATTAACCTGCGAGTTGGCTGCGAAGTTCCTATGCAACCTTCAACCTGCGGTCTACAGTGATGCCATGAGTACCCCAGACGAAGCACCACAGCCACAGCAGCCCGGCTCCCAGCCTCCGCAGCCCGGCAATGTTCCTCCTGCGGGTTACCAGCCTCCGCAGGGCTACCAGCCACCCCAGGGTTACCAGCCGCCGTCGCAACCGGGCCAGTATCAGCAGCCCGCGCCACCGCCGCCCGGCCCCGGCCAGCCTGCCCCAGGGCAGCCCGGTTTCCACTTCGAAATGCCCACCGACGGGCCCCGCAACTTCAACGACGTCATGCCCCAGGGCGGATTCTCGGGAATGTTCAAAACCCAGGGCCTTCCAACGGAACTGAAGGTCT
The DNA here is from genome assembly GCF_021109375.1 of Arthrobacter sp. AK01. NCBI lineage: Bacteria > Bacillati > Actinomycetota > Actinomycetes > Micrococcales > Micrococcaceae > Arthrobacter > Arthrobacter sp. AK01. Next base: position 45,809 of record NZ_JAJOHP010000032.1, on the reverse strand, counting down.
CCTACTTCATCTGGGTGATCTCCGGACTCCTGGGCCTGCTGTTCGGGCTTATTGGATTCTTCGCCGTCATCGCCGCCTTCGCGTTCGCTCCGGCCATCGCAGCCCTGGCACTGGTCCTGCTCCTGCTCGCTTTGGCCGTGGCCGCAGCCCAGGTGGTCCTGGCCATGAAGATGAAGGAGGGCAAGGAGTGGGCACGTCTGGCATTGACCATAGTGGCCGCTGTCTCCCTGCTGCTCGCCATCTTTGGAGCGGCAAACGGCAGTGGATCGGGCATGGGACTGGGCGGAAACTGGTTCGGCTTCCTCGTCAGCGCAGTAGCCGTTGTCCTCATGTGGCTCCCGAATTCCCAGCTCTGGTTCAAGGCAGTAAAAGGTCACGCTTAGCGCTGGCTGAACTGCCGCCGTCGTTCCCTGAACGGCGGGCATGTGAGCAGAAGGCCGCGGCGAATCCCTGGTGGATTCCCGCGGCCTTCATCATGAAGGCGTAAGCCAACATGATGATTTTTGCTGTGAGCCTCAAATACCTGCGTGTGATCGACTGCAGCGTCAGACCCGGGAGGTACGGTGGAAGCAGAACCACGCTGGGGGCAGGGTCATTTTGCTGATCCCGGCGGCCGCACCAGCAGTCGAACAAGCAAAGGAATGCCATGAGCAACCCTCCGTACCCGCCGTCAAACCCAGGCGATGCCAACCAGCCAGAGCAGCCAGGCGGCCAGCCCGCTGCGCCGCAGTACGGCCAACAGTCACCCGTCGCGCCGCAGTACGGCCAGCAGTCACCCGCCGCGCCGCAGTACGGCCAGCAGTCACCCGCCGCCCCGCAGTACGGCCAGGCGCCCGCCGCACCGCAGTACGGCCAGGACACCAACTGGCCAAGCCAGCAGCCCGGCCCCACCACTGTGCCGCAGATGGTCAACATCGCTTTCTGGCTGATCGTCGGAGCCGGAGCGATTTGGCTCATCTCCATCCTCATTGGCATGGCGGCCCTGAGCGATCCCACGATGCGCAGCATGGTGGAAGACCAGATGGCTGCCGGCGGTGCTGCGGACGTCAGGTTCGAAGACGTCCAGGGCTTCATTATCGGAGTCATGGTGGTAGTGGGGATCATCGGTGCGGGCCTCTACGCACTCGTGGCCATCAACGTCCGCAAGGGCCGGAACTGGGCCCGGATCCTTGGAACGATCCTCGCCGCGCTCTCCATTTTCGCCCTCTTCCCGTTGAGCCTCGCGACGCTCTCCGCACTCCTGGGAATCGCCGCAATCGTCCTGCTCTACCTGCCGGCGTCGGCTCCTTACTTCCGTAAGGCCCAGCCGTTCGGCAACGCATACCAGAACCCTTACGGCCGCTAAAGACGCGGGACTCCAAGCACTAAACGCGGGCGCGGACCCGGCGAAGGCTAAACAGCCTGGCCCGGTGTCTGCGCCCGTTGTGCGTGGTAGGCCAGAATCTGGAGCTCGGTGGCCATGTCCACCTTGCGGAGGTTCACATGCGGTGGAACCTGCAGCAGGACTGGAGCGAAGCTGAGGATGCTCCGAATTCCGGCGGCAATCACGCGGTCGCACACAGCCTGGGCCACCGTGGCAGGCAGCGCCAGCACCACCATATTCGTGTGGGTACGCTCCAGGACCCGTTCGAGTTCGGCTGAGTCGCTGACCCGCAGCCAGCCCACTTCATTACCAATCACCATGGGATCGGCGTCGAAGATGGCTACGACGTCAAAGCCCCGGGATTCGAAGCCGCCGTACCGTGCCAGTGCCTTGCCGAGGTTACCGGCGCCGACGATCGCGACCTTCCAGTCGTGCGTCAGGCCAAGCGCGGCCGCTATGTGGCGACTCAGGTACTGGACCTCGTAACCAACACCCCGGGTTCCATAGGAGCCCACGTAGGAGAGGTCCTTGCGGAGAGTGGATGAGCTGACGCCCGAGGCCTCAGCCAGCGCTTCGGAAGAAACCCGTTCCACGCCCTCGGCCAGAAGAGAGTTGAGCGCGCGCAAATAGAGGGTCATCCGGGCCACAGCCGCGGGCGGGATCTGCTTGGCGGCAGGTTCGTTGTCCCCGGTTGTTGCTTCCGGTGACGGTTCCAGCGCAGTCACGGTATTCTCCATTGCGTCGCTTTGTTGTTCCACTCTATGACCCCCGGCCGGACTCAACAAAAGCCGTTACTTACGGGTAACCGCACCCTCAGCCCTCCAGGACTTTCTTCAGGGTTCGGCTCAACCGCTGCTCGTCGATCTTCCAAAAATCCCGTTGGACGCCATCCACCAGCACTACGGGAATCTCTTCGGCAAACCGTTCCTGCAGTTGGGGATCGTCGTCGATCCTTTGCTCCGTCCACTGCACACCCAGGCTTTTCGTTACACGTTCGACGGCGGCACGCGCCTCCGTGCAGAGGTGGCAGTCAGCTTTGGTGAGGAGGACGACGTCGGGAATAGCCATGGGATAACGGTAACCGCCCGGATCCCCTCCCGGGCGCCGTCAGCGCGAGGCGCCGGCGATTGACTAGACTCAAAGCATGCCCGAGGAGAAGAACGCCGCTGTGTTCGCGGATGCCAAAGTGCAGAAGCGTACTGGCGAAGCCGCATTCTTCGATGTCGACAACACGTTGATGAAGGGCGCGAGCCTCTTCCACGTGGCCCGCAAAATGTATGAGCGCAAGGCATTTACGCTCCCCCAAGCTGCTGGTTTCGCCTGGAAGCAGTTCAAATTCGTCATGCGCGGCGAAAACATGGAAGACGTCCACGCAGTGCGCGACTCCGCCCTTACCCTCGCCGCCGGCATCACCGTGGATGACATCAAGGCATTGGGCGAAGAGGTCTACGACGAAATGATCGAGTCGCGGATCTGGCCCGGAACCAAGGCCTTGGCGGAACAACACCTCAGGGTCGGCCGGAAGGTGTGGCTTGTGACGGCAACACCCATCGAGGTTGCCACGGTCATTTCCACACGGCTCGGCCTGACGGGCGCCCTTGGCACAGTGGGCGAAGTCGAAGACGGAATGTACACAGGGAAACTTGTGGGTGACATCCTGCACGGGCCCGCAAAAGCCGTCGCCGTTCAACTCGTCGCCGACCGGGAGGGCCTGGACCTGGAGCACTGCTGGGCCTACAGCGATTCAGCCAACGACATTCCGCTGCTGACCATGGTGGGGCACCCCGTAGTGATCAACCCGGATGCCAAGCTCCGCAGGCACGCCCGCGAGAACAACTGGCCCGTGTACGACTTCCGTTCCGGTCGCCGCGCAGCAACGCTGGGCCTAAAGGCCGCCACCGTCGGCGGAGCGATCTACGGTCTGTGGCGAGGATTCTCAAGGTTCCGCGGCCCCCGCATCTGACCCCCTCTCACCAAACAGCCCCTCCCGGCCAACCCCCTCTCACCGCATGAGTTCAGCCACAGCGCCTGTGGATAACTTCTGCACGTGCTGGGCTTCTTGGGCAACAATGCCCGTATGCAAAAACCGTCGCCCGTTCCTGCCTTGCTGGCTTCTGCCCCCTTCACCATTGACGAGGCCAAGGCTGCGGGCTTGGAGCATGCGCAGCTCCGAAATCGAAACTCATTCGAAAGTGTCAGCCAAGGAATCTACCGTCCCACCAATTGGGACTTTGACCTGACGGAAGCTGCGCGATCCCTCTCAGCGGCGAGTCCTGGCGCATGGATCTCCCATGTGACCGCCGCCAGGATACACGGCCTTTTCCTCCCGCCGTGGCTGGCCGATTCACATGAACTGCACCTCAGTAAGCCAACGAAACTCCCCTCAGCGCGGCGACGAGGCATCATCGGACACACGGTGATCGTGGACGAATCCGAAATCGAGTTCAACCACGGCATGTGGATGAGCACCCGCTCCAGGACATGGCTGGACCTGGCACGCCGACTACCGTTGAAAGAGCTGGTCTGTGTAGGCGACCAAATCATTCGCACCCCTCGGCAGGAGTTTGAAGGACGCGAAACTCCGTTCAGTTCCATCGCGGCACTTCGGAAAATGCTTGACCGGCACAAGAACCTGCAAGGTGTGGTCCGGGCACGCGAAGCACTTGAACTGATGAGGGTCGGTGCTGACTCGGCGCCGGAGTCGATGCTTCGTCTGGCCATGCTCGACGCAGGCCTCGCAGAACCTGAGCTCCAGATACGGCTACGGGCGGACGACCCGTACTCTCCATCCGCGGACCTCGGCTTCCGCGTGCGGCGCCTGGCCATTCAGTACGACGGCGAACATCACCTTGAGGAGGAACAGTTCTTCAGCGATCGGCGCCGCGACAAAGCTTTCGCGGCGGCGGGCTGGACCGTTCTTGTCTTCGGAAAAGACGATCTGGCAGACGGATTCGCCAAGGCGATACTGCACATCAAGAGGGCCCTACGGAACGGCTGGATTGACCCGGCTGTGGAGTCGGGTTTCGCGCCGGGACGGTGAGAGAGGCTTCCGCCAAAAGGCCCGAACGGTGAGAGAGCGCCAGCAAAAACCGTGCCGACGGTGAGAGGGGATCGGTGGTTGGGGGCGGGGTCCGGGATGCAAAAATGCCCGCCACCTCGAAAGGCAACGGGCATTCACGCTTGATGAAGTATCTCTACTTCTTATTGCGGCGCTGGTGGCGGGTCTTGCGAAGCAGCTTGCGGTGCTTCTTCTTGGCCATACGCTTGCGGCGCTTCTTAATAACTGAACCCACGAAAGTTCCTTACAAACTAGAAGTTCCTGTCTGTTGGAACAGATCCGCGGAAGCAGACAGTACAACTGACAGATTCTTACATTGACGTAAAACGTTCCTTAACAGAGTACCGCTTCAAAGGGGTACCCCATGACCACGGTCCGCTGGACGGACCCCGGCAGCCTCAGGCGGTCTCGGATTGTCCGTCAACCACAGCACCCTTGAGGTACTGGGCAACAGCCTCTTCAGGAACCCGGAAGGAACGGCCGAACCTTACGGCGGGCATTTCCCCTGAGTGGACCAGGCGATACACAGTCATTTTGGAAACACGCAGGACGTCGGCCACTTCAGCCACCGTCATGAAACGCGCATTCGAGAAGTTAGTCTCTGCGGACATTTCCCATATTCCTTTGCTCTCAGCCGGTAAGGACACCCCCCGTAGAACGGTGTGCCGATGCTGAGCCATCAAACAACCATGTGCTAGATACTCTAGAGGCTGATGGGGCCAATGTGAAAGTACTTTCGGAAAGTGGGACCCTACTCCTCCGTCGCTGCACGACGCTTCCGTGCCGACGCTGCGAGCTGTTCCAAGACCGACGCCGTGACGTCCCACTCCATGCAGGCGTCGGTGACGCTCTGGCCGTAAACGAGTTCCTGTTCGCCTGCCAATTGCTTGGCGGTGTCCAGGTTCTGCGCTCCTCCCACCAGGAAACTTTCCAGCATGACGCCGGCAATCGGCGAGGTCTCCCCCGTCTCGAGCTGCGCACCGATTTCCAGCGCAACCTCGGCTTGGCGGTGGTGGCTCTTGCCGCTGTTGGCGTGGCTGGCGTCCACGATCAAGCGCGGGTTCAGCCCCTTGGCAGCGAGCTTGGACGATGCAGCCGCGACGTCTTCCATGGAGTAGTTGGGCCCCTTGCGTCCGCCACGCAGGATCACGTGGGTGTCCGGGTTGCCGGACGTCGCCACGAGGGCCGCGCGGCCGTCGTCGTCGATTCCCAGGAAGGCCTGCTCAGCGGCGGACGCGCCACAAGCGTCGATGGCCACCTGCAGGTCTCCGTCGGTGCCGTTCTTGAAACCGATGGGCATGGACAGTCCGGAGGCGAGCTGGCGGTGGATCTGGCTTTCGGTGGTGCGCGCGCCGATGGCACCCCAGGAGACCAGGTCAGCCATGTACTGAGGGCTGATCGGCTCAAGGAACTCGGTGGCCGTGGGCAGGCCCAGCGCGGTGACCTGCTTCAGGAAACCCCGTGCGGCGCGAAGACCAGCGGCAATGTCGTGGCTGCCGTCCAGGTGGGGATCGTTGATCAGGCCCTTCCAGCCGACAGTGGTGCGCGGCTTCTCGAAGTAGGTCCGCATGACGATCAGCAAGTCTTCCTTGTGCTTCTCCGCCTGGCTGACCAGTCGGCGGGCGTATTCCAGGCCGGCTTTGGGATCGTGGATGGAGCACGGGCCAACGATCACCAGAAGGCGGTCGTCCACGCCGTCCATGATGGCGCGGACCTGGTCACGGCCGCGGTCGACGACGGCCGCTGAGCGGGCGTCCAGCGGCAACTCTGCGATGAGGTCCTGGGGTGCCGGAAGCGGCTCGAAACGGGCAACCCGGAGGTTGGAGGTGCTGGGCTGGGCTGCTTGCCCGGAATCAGCGGAGTCGAGCGATTCGGTGGGTTCTGCGGCGATGCTGGTCATTTCTGGGTCCTGTTCCGGGATGCGGAGCGGGCCCCTTTTCAGAACCCGCCGGATATGGCGAAGGGCAGAGAATAATCTCTGCCCTGTTGGCTCTGAAGGAAAGTTGGATGCGTGTCAGCTAGACGCGGGCCCCTCCAGAGCCAACGAAAAATACGCATACCAACGGTTTGTCATAGCCACACCATAACCGCGGTTCTTCACAGCGGGCAAATCCTGTCCATCAAGATGACAACAGTTTGCGCAGGAACTGCAACTGCCGGATCCAGTGGTGCTCCTGGCCGCCTTCGTGGTTGTTGAAGCGGTACACCTCAATGTCCTTCTCGGGCGCGCTGCCCTTTTCGCGGGAGCCAATGCCGTAGTTGTTGTAGCTCGCGAACACGGTGGACGGAGGGCAGATGTCGTCCATCTGGGCAGCGGAGAACAGCGCGGGTACCGTTGCCGCGCGGCCGAGGTGCACGCCGTCGAAGTAGTTCAGCACCGCCAGCATGGGCTGGTACTTGTCGCGATGCCGCCCCAGGAACCCGGCGATCTCCGGATACGGACCGCGCGGGGTGATGTCGATGGCGCGCGGGAAGTCCTGCAGGAACGGGACGTCGGGCAGCGCGGCGATGACGCCGTCGAGCCTTCCGGCCGTCAGCCCGGCGGCAGCAACTGTGATGCCGCCGCCCTGGCTCACGCCGGCCAGCACCACCTTGGCAGGGTCGACGGCGGGATGGCTCTGTGCCGCTTCCACCGCACGGAACGCGTCCACGTAGACGCGCCGGAAGTAGTAGTTGTCCTGGTGGTCGGCACCCCGGGTCATGAGCCCTGCATAGTTGACGCCACCTGCTGACGCATGCGGATCCGGCGTATCCCCCGAGACGCCGCCATAGCCCTGGCCCCGGGTGTCCATGATGAAGTGCGCGTAGCCCGCCTGGGCCCATCGGGTGTTCTGGTTCACCAGGCCCCGGCCGCCCGAGTAGCCAATGTACTCGACCACCACGGGAAGCCGCTGGCCTGCCTCCAGGTGTGCTGGCACGTGAAGCCAGCCCTTGATGCGGTCTCCGCCGAAGCCGGAGAAGGAGACGTCGAAGGTGTCGATCACTGAGAGGTAGTTATCCACGGGTTCGAACACGGCGTCCAGCGGAAGGGCCCTGGCCTCGGAGATGGTGCGGTCCCAAAAGGCGTCCAGATCTGCTGGTGGGACCGCGCTTGAGGTGTAGTCGCGGAGCTGCTCAAGGGGAAGGTCAAAGAGGGGCATGGGGACATCCTACGTCATGATTTCGTGTGCCCCGTCACAGGGCCCACGTGGTCACAGGTTGCTGATGGACAGGTTGCGGTACGCGGCTTTCAGTGGAGCCATTTGGCGGATTCCGAAGTAGCCGCCGCCGAGTGGTTCTGCTGCGGGATCGGTCCATTCGAAGAGCCGCAAGTCATTGATGGCGAAGGCCACCCGAGGGCCGTCCTTGATCACTTCGATGCGATAGAAATCGTCGGCATCCCCGACGGGTGGAAGCGGGTCAGCTCCCTGCGCCACCAGCTCGAAGCCTGCGCTCTTGCGGAGATTGCAGGTTCGGAACGCGCGCTCGGAAGGGTGCTTGTGCCGGAAGTAGGAGATGTGCAGGGCGTCGATATCCCCCGAATGGTACTGGGGATAGAAACCGGTGCGGGGAGCCAGGGACGCCGAGAACAGGTCCTCGCCTCCGTGACCGCGGGCTGCGAAGAACGCCATGGCCAGGCCGGGCTCCTCCAGCGGCAGGAACTCCCAGGTGATCCGCACATGATCGGGAAGTTCCTCCGGGCACCAGAGGGTCCAATGGGCCTGGTCGCCGTGCTCTTCCGCGTCGAGGGAACCCGACAACACCAGCGCTTTGGTTCCGTCATCCGCGAGCCCCAGCCCGCCGCCGTCGGCCGTTCCATGGTTGTACGTTCCGAAGTGAACGGGCCCTTCGGCCACCCAACCAGCCACATCCGAAGGACCCCGCAAGGCGTTGGAGTAGATCAATCGCGCACTCCCGCGCTGACCGTAGCCACCAGCCCGTATCCGAGGGATTCCAAGTGCTCCGCCACGAACGCCGCGATCCGCCGGGCACCTTTCTCGTGGAAATGGGTGTTGTCCTCAAGGCCACCGGCCCAGTGTGCGTGCTCGTCCGGAGCGAAGTGGAAGAAGAGCTCTTTGGAACCCTCCTCCCCCAGCTCCTGATAGAGGGAGCGCGTCCACTGGTTGAGGTCGATGACGTCCAGGCCGAGCTCCAAGCCAAGCTCCCGGACCACCACAGGGTAGTCCCCCAGCGTGACCTCAAGCTGCCCGTCCGCAAAGTGCCTGCGCTCAACCGAGGTACACAGGACGGGAATGCCGCCTTTGGCGCGAACCTCGGCAACCATCCGCCGGAGGTTGTCCGTGTAGCCCGTGCGCGCCGCGAGGTGCTCGCGTTTCTGATCGTTATGCCCAAACTGGATGAGGACCAGGTCCCCCTGAACCGTCTGGTTGATGAGCTGGTACCAAAGACCCTCCTCGCGGAACGACTCCGTGGTGGCGCCGCCTTTGGCAAAGTTGTGGACGGCAGCCCACCAGTAGGTCTCGGGCGCAAGATGGGCGCCCCAGCCGCTCATCGGATACTCGTAGCTGGGACAGGCGGCAACAGTGGAGTCGCCCGCAAGGAGGATTTTCATGGTTGTCCTTTCATCGGGAAGCGGTGCCTAGCCCTTCACGGAACCGATCAGCATTCCCTTGGCGAAGTGCTTCTGCAGGAAGGGGTAGAAGACCAGGATTGGCAGGGTTGCCACCACGATCACAGCAAATTTGATGCCCTGTTCCGGCGGGATATAGGAGGGGTCCACGTTGCCGGTACCCAGGAGATCCGAAGCGGCCGTGACCTGGCGCAGGTACATCTGCAGGGTCCACATGTTGTTATCGCTCAGGTAGAGCAGGGGCGACATGAAGTCGTTCCAGATCCCCACCGCGTAGAACAGCGCGAACGTGGCCAGTACCGGCTTGGACAACGGCAAAAGGATCCGCCAGAGGATCCCGATTTCCGTGGCACCGTCCATCTTGGCCGACTCTTCCAACTCGGCCGGGAGCTCCTGGAAGAAGTTCTTGATGATGATCAGGCTGAACGGGTTGATGGCCGCCGGCAGGATAAGGGCCCAATACGAGTTCAGCAGGCCCAGGTCCTTGACCAGCAGGAATGTGGGAATCATGCCGCCGGAGAACACCATGGCGAAGACCACCAGGGACATGATCAGCTTCCGGCCCCGCAGGTTCTTCTTCGCCAACGGGTAGGCCATGGTCACGGTCAGGATGAGCTGGATCAGGGTGCCCACCAGCGTGACCAGCACAGTGGTGATCAGTGCCCGGGTGAAAGCCGGCGTGGAGAAGATGTACTCGTAGGCGCCCAGGGTGAATTGCTCGGGCCAGACGAAGAACGCCCGCCGGGTGATCTCGGCTTCGTTGGCGAAGGACCCGGCGATCACATAAATGAACGGCAGCAGGGTGATGATGCCGATCAGGCTCAGGAAGACGTAGTTTGCGGCATCAAAAACCCGTCCGCCGCGGGTGTTGTGAATCTTCATTAGAACAATCCGCTCTGGTTGAACCGCTTGGACAGCCAGTTGGTGCCGAAGATCAGCACGATGCCCACCAGGGACTTGAACAGCCCGACGGCGGTGCTGTAGCTGTAGGCGCCTTGGGTGATGCCCACGAAGTACACGTAGGTATCGAAGACGTCGGCCACGCTGCGGTTGAGTGCGTTGGTCATGAGGTAGATCTGCTCGAAGCCGGTATTGAGCATCTGTCCGATGGCCAGGATGAGCATCACGATGATGGTGGACCGGATGCCCGGCAGGGTGATGTGCCAGACGCGACGGAACCTGCCGGCGCCGTCGATAATTGCCGCCTCATACTGGTCCTGGTCCACGGTGGCCAGCGCGGCGAGGAAGATGATGGTTCCCCAGCCGGTGTTCTTCCAGATTTCCTGGAGCACGATCAGAGGCCGGAACCAGTTGGGATCGGACAGGATGTCCACATTGGTGCCGAAGAGTCCGTTGACGAACTGGAACAACGGCCCAATATCCAACGCGAAGAGCAGGAAGCTCAGCGAGGCCACGATGGTCCAGGACAGGAAGTGCGGAATGTACACCAGTGTCTGGACGGTGCGCTTGAGCACCGACAGGCGGACCTCGTTGAGCAGCAGCGCCAAAATAATGGTCAAGGGGAATGCGATCCCCAGGTTCAGGAAGGCCAGGATCAGCGTGTTGCCCAGCAACCGGGGAAAGTCCGGGTTTGCGAAGAAATCCGTGAAGTTGGTGACGCCCACCCAGGGGCTGCCATTGACGCCCAGGAACGGAACGTAGTCCTTGAAGGCGATGGACACGCCGTACATGGGTCCGTACCGGAAGATCGCGAAGTACAGGACTCCGGGCAGCAACAGCAGATACAGCCACTTGTAATGCGCGAAGTGGACGGCGAACCCGCGCCGCCGCGCCGGGGCGGGCGGCGTGGTGGCCGCCCGCTCCGAGGCTTTGGCTTCTACAACGGGGGCTGTCACTTCTTGTTGTCCTGCCAGAGCTTGTTGATTTCTTCCTTGACCTTGTCACCGCCGCTGGTGTTCCACAGCTTGATGGCGTCCTTCAAGCCCTGCTCGTCGATCTGCCCTGCCAGGTACTTGATGCGGGCATCGGCCACGATGTTGTCCAGCTGGGCACCCTTGGCAACATAGGTGGGCGAAACGAACGCAGCTGCCGGGTTGTACACGGCGCTCTTGAGGTCCTCGGCCATGACGGCGACGCGGTCGTCAAAGACTTTCTGCTCATACTCGGAGGCCTGCTTGACGGGGTAGAAGTTGTTGCCGGTGACGTTGGTTCCCAGCTGGGCGAAGCTCTTGATGTCCGTGTTGACCACCTTGCCTTCCGGGGTCTCGGGCTTGATGGTGGCGGCGAGGCCTTCCTCCACCGTGAAGTTCACGCCCTCGATGCCGTTGTTCATGAGCACGGCAACTTCCTTGCTGTTCAGCTTGTCCAGGAAGGTGAGGACGTTCTTCAGGTCTGCCTCGGTCTTGACGCTGGCTTTGGGAATGGCGAGGAAGCCGGAGTAGCCGTCGGTGGGGTGGGCGTGCAGCTCACCGTCCGGCCCCTTCAGGCTGCCCACAAAGCCCACCTTGTTCTCGAAGTCATTCGGGTTGGCTTGCTTGAACAGGTTGATCAGTACGCTCACGCGGGAGTCGACGTCAACGATGATGCCGCCCTTGCCGTTGAAGAACGGCTCGTTCCACTTGGTGCCGTCAAACGTGGCGAAATCGGGGTTGATGAGTTTCTCGTCCACCATCTTCTTGACGAACCGGTTGGCCTCCAGGAATTCTTCGGTTTCGAAGCTCGGGACCAGCTTGCCGTCACGCTCGGTCCAGCGGTTGCCGGCGCCGTACCAGGTCTCGATCAGGTCGTACGGGCTGTTGGTTCCCAGCGCGCCCCATTTGGGGATGGTGATGCCGTAGGTGTCGTTCTGGCCGTTGCCATCCGGGTCCTGCTCGGTGAAGGCCTTGGCCACGTTGTAGAGATCTTCGGTGGTCTCGGGCGCTTTCAGCCCCAGCTTGTCCAGCCAATCCTGACGGAACATGACCGCAGCGCGGATGGGGTTGCGGCCGCGGTACACACCGTAGACCTTGCCGTTGACGCTGGCGTTTTGCTGGACCTCGGGGAAGGTGGTGGTGAGGTTGGGGTAGTCCTTCAGCTTGTCCGTCAGGTCCCAGAAGGCGCCGGCCTCAGCGTTCTTGACGAAGCCGGGCGTCTTTCCCTGGACCACCAGGACGTGTGGGATCTCCGATGATGCCAGCGTGATGTTCATTTTGTCTTCGTACGACGCGTTGGGCGTCCACGTGATGTTGACGTCCTTGCCCGTCAGCTCTTCGAGCTTCTTCTGCACGGCGCCGTCGGCTGTTGGCGGCTGCGCCTCCAGGAACGGCGCCATGATCTTGACGGATGAGAGGTCCGATGCCGGCGCTTCGCCACCACAGGCGGTCAGCGCCAGGGATGCGGAAACGACGACGGCGGCGGCCAGCGTGTGTTTTCTACGGATCATTTTCTTACCTGCTCCACTTCATCGGGGTTGGTGTCTTTCGACTCTTGGTTTGACGGCACACCCGGGAACCTTTTAATGCTCCACATGTGCTGGCCACTTGCATCTTGATACGTTTCATTAGTACTCACGCCGGAGGCGCTGGAAACGAGTTCACTGCTTCCTTGAACATCGAGGGAGCGGTGAAGGATCGGCGGCCCGCTCAAAGCGGGACTGGCGCGGTTGAGCTCAGACAAGGCTGGCCTCCGTACTGTGGGTCGTGGTGGAAACAGGGCCGGCGCCGGACTGCGCGCTGGCGGCAGCTGCGGCCGGCGGTGGGCTGGCCGCGGACGCGGGACCCGATGCTGCGCCGCGGGCGGCCGCATCGCCGACGGCGGCTGCCATCGCCTCATCGTTGGCCGTAAAGAAACGGTCGCAAAGCCATCCCGTGACATAAAGCCACGCACCAATACCGAAGAAAGGAATCAGCCCCGGAATCGACCGGCACACGAACAGGGCGGCCGCCGTGACGAACAGGAGAATCACAGTTCCCGCCAGGTGCCGCACCGCAAAGCGTGAGGACATCAGGAAGTACTGGGGAAGGGAAAGCTCATAGCGGGCGAACATCGGGAACAGGTAGCAGACCGTGCCGGCGGCAAAGAGGGCCGCCATCAGGATTCCGGCGGAAGCGATCTGCGAGCCAAAGTCCCAGCCCGCCGAGAAGTAGGCCCAGTTCAGGCTCAGGGCGACACCCACAGCAATGAGGGGCAACCCCAAGGCGTTGCCCTTGGCGAAGTTCTTGAAATACTCCCTTGCGAAGCGCCGCATCAAGGGCGCAGCATTTCCCCGCACCTTGTCGCGGACCAGGACGTGGGCCGCAGCGGTGCTGGGCCCGACACCCAGGACAACCCCACCGAGGACAGTGAAGGCAATCCACAACACGTTCAGGCAAGCAATCCACACGAGCGTGTCGAAGAGCGTGTAGGCACGGAAACCAAATCCACCAGAGGCCATGGCGCTCCCCCTTTCTCCATCGTTGCAGAACAGGCCCGCGTGACCGTGAGTGGCAGTCGTCAAGGAGTCTCACCACAGCCGCTGGAGCCGGTCAGTCGGGGTTGGCCCACGTGGGCCATGTCACTAAGTAAACGCTTTCCCGTCAACTTAGACGCTGGGTAAGGGTGGAGTCAAGATGATTCTTGAATCGTTACATTTGCTGGGATCCCGCGCTACACTGGGCGGAGCCGGAACTGGGAAAGCGCTTGCTGGGTATAGCCTGAACCCGCCGGACCACTTTCGTGAATACCTTGACGACGGCGTCACAGCCTTCGTTGCAGCGCCAGCAGAGGAGAGCCATGGACACCCCTTCCATCGAGTCCATCACCAGCCCGAACCCCCGCGGGGATTCGCCTGCACTCGGAGAAAAGGCGGCGACCGGAGCAACCCAGGCCAAGGGATCAGCCCCAGCACCTCGGACCGGACCGGCCCGGATTGCCTTGGTAGGTGTCCACGGCTTCGGAACGCATCACCTCCACAATCTGGAACGGCTCAGCGCACAGGGAGCGGTGGAACTCGTCGCCGTGGCCGACCCCAATCCCCCGTCCGCAGGAGCCCTGCCCGAAAATACCGCTGTCCACGAAAACCTGGACTCCTTGTTGGCAGGTGACCACCGCCCGGACATCATCATCGTGGCGACCCCCATCCAGACCCACGCCCCTTTGGCCCTTTCCGTGCTCGCTTCCCAGGCCGACCTCTATCTGGAGAAGCCTCCAGTGGCCTCCATGAATGACTTCCTCCGCCTCCAGGACGCGGCAAACGCAGCCGGTCGCAGTGTCCAGATTGGATTCCAGAGCCTCGGTTCCCAGGCACTTGCAGCGTTGGCGGAGCTGGCAAACGGCGGCGCCACGGAAGAGCTTCCCGGCATCGGCACCCTCAAGGGCATCTCTGCCACCGGCCGTTGGGTGCGCGACCGGGCTTACTACAAGCGCTCACGCTGGGCGGGCAAGCGCAGCCTCGATGGCGTGGACGTGGTGGATGGAGTTGCAACCAATCCCTTGGCCCATGCGATCGCGACTGCGTTGCGCATTGCCGGAGCCCGCCAAGCGGAGGACCTCGCCTTCGTGGACACGGATCTCTATCGCGCCAACGACATTGAAGCGGACGACACCTCAGTGATCCGCATGAAGACCGTGGACGGACTGCCCATTACCTGCGCCCTCACTCTCTGCGCCACTGAATCGGTGGAACCGTACGTCACGCTGCACGGGACCGAGGGAACGGCCGTATTCCACTACACCGAAGACCGCGTCACAGTCAGCACGGAAGCTGGTGACACCACCCATGTCTTCGGGCGGGACGATCTCACCGAGAACCTGCTCCAGCACCTCACCGACGGCGTGCCCCTGCTCAGCCCGTTGGATCACAGCGGCGCCTTCATGCGCGTCGTGGAAGCCATCCGGACTGCCGAGGCACCGGCTTTGATTCCCACGGAATACGTGACGTGGGTTGGAACGGGCGATCAAGCCCATGCCGTGATCCCGCACATCGAAGACATCCTGAAACGGGCCACGCTCGCCCATGTCACGTTCTCCGAGCTCGGCCTCCCTTGGGCACGGCCAACCTCCGCTGGCACCGAGGCTCTCTTCACTCCGGGCGGTGCCGGAAGCGATGGTCCAGTTGCAGTCCTCCGCAGTGGAAGCGGCCTTGATACTGCGTTGTCGCCGAGGCCTTACCTTCATCCGGTGGCCACTCCGGGCGGCGTTGTAGTGACGGATCACCTGGCGTCGGACCATGTCTGGCATCTCGGCGCGGGATTCGCGCTGCAGGATGTCAACGGCAGCAACTTTTGGGGCGGCCGTAGCTATCGACGGACCGCGGGAAAATACCTGGACTTGAACGACCACGGCAGGATCGGGATCGCGGGAATCACTCGCGGGTCGGAACACACCAGGGCGGACCTGCACTGGCTCGGAGCCGATGGCGGGTTGCTCCTGGAGGAGTGCCGCACTTTCCGCCGTACTCTCATCAACCCGAGCACGTGGCGAATGGACATCACAACGGAGCTCACCGCCGTCGTGGATGCCGCGCTGGGGAGCCCAGGGTCCCACGGTGCGGCCGGAAGCGGCTACGGCGGCTTCTTCTGGAGGCTTCCTGTCAATGCGTCGACGCGCATCTTTTCCTCCACAGCCGAGGGCGAACCCGCCGTGCACGGCTCAGTGACCCCGTGGCTGGCATGGACTGGAGAGTTCGACGGCGGCCCTGCAACATTGGTGTTTGGCGCACCGGCCGAGTCCCCCGACCCATGGTTCGTCAGGTGCAGCGGCTACCCGGCCGTCGGTTCGGCACTGGCCTGGGATACGGCCAAGATGCTTGCCGCGGGCGAGTCCCTCACCCGCTCCTTCACGGTGTGGATCAGCGACGGAACACTGGATATGGGGGAAATCGAAGGGTTGGTGGCCAGCCGATGAGCTCCGGTGCCACACGATCACCACTGGCCGCCACGAACCTCACGGTCGAGGGCCTGACACAGTGTTTGATGGCACCGGCCGTGCCAAGGTTCGGTTGGTTGCTTGATGCAGGCCACTCCGCGAGCGCGGGGCAATCATTCCAGGCCGCCTACCGCCTCCGGGTGATGGACCGCGCGGGAACAGAAGTGTGGGATTCGGGCACGGTTGTCACGGACCAGCAGCACCACCTTCCCTACACAGGCCCGGAGCTGACCCCGGACAGCGACTACCAATGGACGGTGCAGCTTACCGACTCCACCGGCGCTGTGGGTGAACCCTGCGCTCCTGCCGCTTTCAGCACGGGTCTCTTCAAGTCCACCGCCAACAGCTGGGCTGCGGAGTGGATTCACCGCGAACCCGGCGGACGTGCACCACTGGAACAGGTGAATGGACTGCTGCGGGTGAGCGGCTCGCCTTATCTTCCGTGGCCAGCCCTACCCAACGGCACCACCACTATTAGTGCCCGTTTCCGCCTGCGGCTGGGTACCGCGGGAATCCTCCTTCGCAGTGAAGGCCCTGGTTCAGGTCTGTTGCTGGAGATCAAGCCGAACCGCTCTGCCCTCCTGCGTCCCGCCCCCGATTGGGAGATCGGCGCAATGTCGGCCCCGATCACTCAACCATTGGCCGAAACGCCGGCCTTTGAAGCAACAGCTTCTTCGCGCGCCGGCGCTCTGCCCGAGGACGGCTGGCAGGACCTGGTGGTCACCGACGACGGGCAGCGCATCACTGTCAGCATCGACGGTGACCTCGCCCTGGACGCCGTAGTCCCCGGCAACACCTCCACGGGCATCGCATTCCATCAAGGGCCACGCAGCCAGGCGGAGTACTTGTCGGTTCGAGTCCAGGGTGGCGGGGCTACCCTCCTGGAAACTGACTTCACCACACCCGGCGCCCTCAACGGCTGGACCACCACCACTCCCCTCCGCCAGCCCGACGAGTGGACTCTCGTAAAAGCCACCTTCAACCTCAAGCGTCCCGTGGTCCGTGCCCGTCTCTACGCTGCCGCGAGCCACCACGCCGCGTTCACCATCAACGGCAGCCCGTGCCTGGAGACCACCAATTTCGGGTACCCGGGCGAGCAGTTCTACAACGCCGCCGACGTCACTGGCACACTGCCGTCGAGCGGTACCGCCACCTTGACCGCCGTCGCCCATTGGTATGGTCCCGGCCAGGGCCGCGCCGCCAGCCGCCCCGGCCTGCTGGCCCAGATGACAGTGGAGTACGACGACGGCACCCGGGACGTGTTCGGATCAGGGCCCGGGTGGCTGGTGGCCGAAGGTCCGTATCGGCAGAGCGGATACCGAAACGACGAGGGCGATCCTATCGAGCATTTCGATGCGACGGCCTGGCTGGAACCACAGCAATGGCACCCGGCCATCTCCCTCGGAACCCACCCGGTCCCCGACTTCCCACACCTGCGACCCAACGATGCGGGCGTCGCACGTCACTACACGGCCGCCGTCGACATTTTCACGGCCGACGACGGAACCCCTGTGGCGGACTTCGGCGCAGTGATTCCAGGGCGCCCCGTGGTGGACTTTCTCCGTGGGGAGCAGGGGCGGACCGTGATGCTCCGGGCAGGCTACAACCTCCGGGCCGACCGTCGCGTGGACACTGGAAAGACACCCAGCCAGAACACGGACATGTCGTTCCCCTTTACTCAGGGAGACGGTCCGCAACGCTACGAGGCGGCCGTGCACCTGGGCTTCCGCTACCTCGAAATGCCTGGCATGGAGCTCGCAGACCTCGGCGCGGTCGGCGCAACAGTGATCCATGCCGAACACCCGTCCGAAGGCACCTTCCACAGCTCCGACGACACCCTGAACAGGGTCTTCGCCCTCCTCCGGAACTCAGCGTTGTTCGGCGTGCAGGAGCAGTTCGTGGACACGCCCACCCGCGAGAAGGGCCAGTTCCTGGGCGACGCCGTGAACATCTCGTACGCCACCATGGCCCTGTTTGGTGAGCGTCACTTCACGGCCAAAGCGTTGCGCGAATTCGCGGGATCTGCCAAGCGCTACTGGCAGGATCCTGCTGAGCGTGGGCGTTACAACGCGGTCTACCCCAACGGCGACGGGAAGCGCGACATCCCGGATTTCTCGCTCATGATGCCCGAATGGGTGGAGGACTACCACCGGCTCAGCGGGGATGGTGCGCTGGTCCGGGAGCTCCTCCCCTGTCTTCAGGACACGGCGGAGTACGTGCTCCGGCACATCCCGTCGGATGGCCCCACCGACGGGCTGGTCACCGATCTGGGTGGCGGCGGTGGTCCCTACCTCCACGGCATCGTGGATTGGCCGGCGCCGGGCCGCTTCGGCTACGACATGGACTGCGCGGCGCGCACCACAGTGAACGCCCAGTCGTGGTCAGTGCTCGACGCCGTCAGCCGGCTCTGCGCGTCCGCTGGCCTTGCGCCCGGGGCCGCCCGGTACAGGGAAGCGGCGGCATCGCTGGCTGGACGGATCAACTCGCAGCTCAGGGTGGACGGCGTGATGGTGGACGGCTTGTACGCCGACGGCCGCCCCAGCTTGAATGCTTCCCAGCACGCGACCTCTTTCCCGTTGTCGCTGGGGATCACTCCCGCTGAACACGTGGCGAAGGATGCCGAACGCATCGCCGGGATGGGGATGCGGCAGGGTCCCATGACCGTGCACCGGCTGCTGCGTGCGCTGCTCTCCCAAGGGCGGGTGGACGATGTCTTGGATCTCCTCACTGACCCCAGCCAACCCGGGTGGGCGCGCTTGCTCGAAGCCGGAGGGTCCTTTACCTGGGAGGCCTGGGAGCTTGATGAGGGCACGGATTACAGCCAATCCCACGCGTGGTCAGCCTCCGTGGTCCGGGAGATCCTTGAGTACCTCCTCGGTGTCCGCGTCACCGCACCGGGGGCGTCCGCCGTCGTGATTCAGCCGCCGGTATGCCGACTGGAAGCTGCCGGGGGAAGCGTGCCCACCCAGCGCGGATTCATTGCTGTCTCCTGGCGTCGAACGGCCGCTGGCATGGAGTTGGAGTGCACCATCCCCGCTGGCGTTACTGCCCAGGTGGTCCTCCCGGAGCAGACCATCGACGTCACCCCGGGAACGTGGCATTTCACGCCGCGAGGTGACACTTAATGCCAATGTTCCTTCTCGGAACTGTCATCACGTGCCACCCCGCGTGCCCGATCAGGGACTAGCCCAGCGCGCTCTTCGCTTCGTCCATGGCCTTCTTGGCAGCTTCTGCGGGTGACATCCGGTTGAAGTGCACTTCCACGCCGTAACGGCCAAAGGCCTCGACGGCGGAACTGGAACCTGCCGGCGGCACGGGCACTGAGTCTCCCAGTTCGGAGGAGATTTCGTCGATGAACTTGGCAGTGGCGGCGTCCTCCGGCGTCAGCTTGGGAAGGACAGCGGCACGGACCTCCGAGTTGCCCGGAATACCCCGGTCTGCCAAGGCAATTTCGCCGGCCTCCACATTGTTGGCGAGGAAGTCGATGAACTTCTGCACCTCAGCCGGGTGCTTGGTCCGGGAACTCGCGGACCAGAACTGGGATGACTTGTAGAACTGCTTTGCGCTGGCGGCATTGCCGTCCGTGCTCGGCGGGCGGTGGATCTCAAGCGGCTGGCCCGAGGCTTTGGTGAGGGCGCTCAGCTGGTTGGACCAGTACCAGGCAAGTCCAAACCTGTTGGTGGCCAGGCCCTGCTGATCCACCGACGCTGTGGCGTCCTCGGTCATCACTGAAGCGGGAGGCACCGCCTTGGAATCGCGGAGTTCGGCCTGGTATTCGTACCAGCCCGTGAGGTCGCCCTCGTCAAAGCCGAACTTGCCGTCGGAGGTAAACAGCGATTTGCCGTGCTGGCGGAACCATAGGTTCATGGGAGCGTCGCCGCTGACGGCACCCGAGCCATAAACACCGCTCTTGCTGCCTTCGGTGATGGAGGCAGCCGTCTTGTTGTACTCATCCCAGGTCCACGTCTTGTCATCGGGCAAGGTGACACCGCTGGCTGTGAGGAGCGAAGGGTTCGCCAAGACTACCTGGGCGTTCACGCCTGCAGTGACGGCGTACTGCTTGCCTTCAACCTTCCCGGCATCTGCCACGGCAGGGTCGAACTTGCCGAGGTCCACATCCTTCAGTTCGAGGAGTGCCCCGCGTTCGGCGTACTCACCCAGGTAAGCGGCGTCCATTTGGATGATGTCCGGGGCGTCCTGCGATGCGACCTGGGTGGCCAGCTTGTCCCAATAGCCGGACCAGTCGCCGTACTCACCTTTGACCTTGATGGTGGGATTTTCCGCTTCGAAAGCGTCAATGAGTTTTTGGGTCATCTTGTGGCGAACATCCGAACCCCACCAGCTGAAGCGAAGGGTGACGGTTCCATCGGAGGAGGCTTGCTGGGAGCCGCCTCCACAACCGGTCAACGTGATGGCGACGGCGGCTGCGGCCGCTGCTACTTTCGCGGCTAATTTTCTGCGTGCTCGAGGAGACATCAAACGTCCTTATCTGAGTCGTGCGCTACGGGGAGAAAACGCTTTCTCAGCCTAGGTGTGCGCTACATCACTCGTCAAGGGAGTTTTTGTTTGTTTGAGCTATCACTTTTAACAAAAGCGCTCAGACTGCCGTGCGGGTGCGCCGGGCTGAATACCTCCACAGCAGGAGCCCAATCACCACTGCAGACGCCATGCCCAACGCCCCTGTGACCACCAGCCCGGCTCGTACGCCGAAGTCCTCCGTCAGCCAGCCGGCAAGCAGCCCACCCAAAGCGTGACCGCCCAAAAGCAGCGGAAAGTAGAGGGCAAGAACCCGGCCGCGTACGCTTGCACCCGCTTCAAGCTGCACTGCGGTGGCTGCACTGGTGAGGAACACCAGCGTCATGAAGCCAACCACAATCAACATCACCACGAACCACTCCTGCGTGGGCATCAGGGCAGCGAGCAACTGCGTCAGCCCGAAGAGTCCAGCACTGGCAACGATCCCCTTACGGCCAAACCGCTTGATCCGTGTAGCCACCAGCGCACCAGCCAGGGCGCCCAACGCACTGACCGTATTGAAGAGACCGAAACCGGCAGGACCGCTATGCCACACACCGTCCGCAAAAGCGGCGAGGACCACGGGGCCGTTCATTCCAAATGCGCCCAGCAAGCCCGCCAGGAGCATCGTCAGCAGGAGGGGAGGTCGTGCCCGGACAAAGCGGAACCCGGCCAGGATCTGACCTTTGCGCGCCGTGGGATCAGGAGATTCGGGAGAATGGTGCAGCTCGTCGGGCCTGATGGATGCAATCATCACCAGGACCGCCACCCCAAGACAGGCGTTGGCAGCGAACGCCGCCGCTGGTCCAGCCTGGGCAATGACGACGCCGGCCAGGGCAGGTCCGGCCATGGCACCCAGTTGGCCAACGGCGCTGTTCAGGCCAATTGCTGCTGGCAGCCCGGCATCGCCCACCACCTCATTGACGAACACCTGGCGTGCCGGTCCATCAATGGCACTGGTGATCCCCAACGCGATGCAGGAGGCGTAAACCACCCAAACGTCGCTGCCGCCCATCGCGTTCCATACAGCCAGGCCGGCGGCCAGCAATGCGGCGACGGACTGGCATACCAGGAGGATGCGGCGTTTTGGGAAAAGGTCCACCAGAACGCCACTGATGGGGCCCACTACCAGCATGGGAAGGAACTGGAGCGCGACGGCGAGGCCCACTGCGGCCGGGCTTCCTGTCAACTGCAGCACCAGCCAATCCTGCGCCAACCGCTGCATCCACACGCCACCGCTCCCCACCAGGGACAGCGCGACGAAGACCCGGTAATTGTGGTGCCGCAGCGGGTAGTGCCAGGACTCCATGGAGCGGGCACGCGCTGCTGGAGCTTTGGTGGATTTGGGGCGCAGTGGGAACGGGCGCGGCGACACGGGGCGGTCTGCTCGATTCAGCGGGTTGGGGGCGGATTCTTATGGAGTTTTTGTACAGCTAATGCCCTTAAGGAGGCTCCTAAAGGGCATTAGCTGTACAAAAACTCAGCGATGGGAGCGGATCTTGATGGCTGCCGCGGCCAGGACCAGGGTCCCGGGCACGATCACGAACAGGGCCTGCAGCATCCAGACGAAGACAACGGTCATGAAGACGGCCGCGAGCAGGAGGAGCGAACCACTCCAGTCGCGCAGCGAATCAGCTTTGGCGCTGGCGTAGGCGGCAGCCCAGCGTTGCTGGCCCGGTACCTCAACAGGCTGCTGGCCTGCATCGCCGTCCCAGTTCACCCCGCCGCTCCAGTTGGCGGCGATCCGCAGGAAGAGGACCGCCCCTGCCGCGGCGAGAATCAGGGTGGCGGGCAGGATGGCTGCCCGGCCGGGCAGTTGACCCACCAGAGCGAGCAACAGGTTCAAGACAATCACGACGGCGGCTGCCGCCGTCGTGATTCCCATCTTCCAACTGCCTGGAAGCGCGCGGCGGAAGTTCCCCCACAAGCTGCGGAGGGAATCGTCCCTGCCGCTGAGGTGCCTCTCCAGGTGCGCGACGCCGGCCGCATAGGCAGCCGGCGCCGTCACCAAGGGGACGGACAAGAGGAGCACGATGACCCCCGCAAGGATGGTCTCGGCGAAGAGGGCAAAGCGGTTGACCGGGATGCCGGGCTTCCCCGACGACTTGCCGGTGGCGTTCATGGTGCTCATCTTTCAGTACTCGTTTCCGTGTCCGTCAGCCTTTGAGGCCCTGTGTTGAAACGCCTTCGACGATGTAGCGCTGGAAGACGAGGAAGAAGACCAGGACGGGCAGGAGCGCCAGTACGGACATGGCGATCATGGCGCCGTAGTCCGAGGATTGGGTCTGGTCCACGAAGAGCCGCAAGGCCAGGGGCAGCGGGTATTTTTCCGGAGTGTTGAGGTAGAGCAGCGGGCCCAGGAAATCGTTCCAGCTCCAAATGAAGGAGAAGATCGAGGTGGAAATCAGGGCCGGTTTCATGAGCGGGAGCATGATGGACCCGAAGATCCTCACGTGCCCTGCGCCGTCGATGCGGGCTGCCTCGTCCAGTTCGGCCGGGAGGCCACGCATGAACTGGACCATGAGGAACACGAAGAACGCGTCCGCGGCGAGGAACTTGCCGATCAGCAACGGCACGTAGGTGTCCACGAGGCCGAGCTGTTGGAACACGATGTACTGCGGGATGATCACCACGTGGAAGGGCAGGAGCAAGGTGGCGATCATCATGCCGAAGAACAGTCCACGGCCGGGAAAGTTGATCCTCGCGAACGCGTAGGCCGAGATGGACGCCGAGAGGACCGTTCCCACCACGGCGCCGACGGCCAGGATCAACGAGTTGGTGAAGAACGTCAGGGTGGAGACCCCGCCGATGCCTTCCATGGCGGTGGCGAAGTTATCGAAGCTGAAGTTATCCGACCACAACGCATTGTTGGCGCCGCCGATCTCGGAGTTCGGCTTGAAGGATGAGGCGATCATCCATAGGGCCGGGTAGAGGACCATCGCCACCAGGGCCAGGGCAATGATGTGGAAGATGGTGCTCTTGATGCGTTTGACCGTGCCGGACTCGGACTTCGGGTTGTAGACCGGCGCCGGAGTCGCGGGCGTTGTGGGTTGGTTTTGGGTGGGTGTTGCCATGGTTGTCATTTCGAATCACCGCTGTAGTGGACCCAGGACTTGGATGTCTTGAAGAAGATCAGCGTGATGATGCCGACCACGATCACCAGGAGCCAGGCCATGGCCGAGGCGTAACCCATCCGGAAATCGGAGAAACCGCGCAAGTACAGGTAGAGGGTGTAGAAGAGGGTGGAGCCTGCCGGGCCGCCCTCACCGTTGGAGATGATGTAGGCCGAGGCGAAAATCTGGAACGCATGGATGGTTTCCATCAGCAGGTTGAAGAAAATCACCGGGGAAAGCATGGGCCAGGTGATGTTGATGAACTTCCGGACCGGACCGGCGCCGTCCATCGACGCTGCCTCGTACAGGTCGGCGGGGATCTGCTTCAGGCCGGCCAGGAAAATCACCATCGGGGCGCCGAACTGCCACACGGTCAGCAGGATCATCATGCCCATCGTCATGTCCGGGTTGCCCACCCAGCCGCCAAGGTTGATCCCGAAGAAGGACAAGCCCTGGTCCACGGGACCGGAATCGCCGAACATGGCCTTCCACACGATCGCGATGGAGACCGACGCTCCGATCAGGGACGGTGCGTAGAACGCGGAGCGGTAGAAACCCTGGCCCTTGCGTTTGCTGTTGAGCAGCATCGCGATCGCCAACGCCGCCGCGAGTTTGAGCGGGGTACCGAAGACCACATACTGCATGGTCACGCCCACGGACTGCAGGAACCGTTCGTCCTGGAACAGCGAGGTGTAATTGTCCAGGCCGATCCACTTGGGGGCATCGAAGAGGTTGTAGTTGGTGAAGGACAGGTACAGCGAGGAAATCATCGGGCCCACGGTCAGGGCGATGAATCCCAGCAGCCAGGGCAACAGGAACGTGTAGCCGGCGCGGGCGTCCGCCCCGCGCCGCCGCGATTTACGCGGCTGCGAGGGAACGGACGCGGTGCGCCTGCTCAGGGTTGGGCTTTGAGTCACAAGATCAGTCCGTCAGTTGGGAAGGCCGGTTCAGACACAGAAGGTCTGCTTAGGCGTTCTGCTTGATGAGGTCTTCGGCTTCCTTGAACCACGCATCCGCTGCGCCGTCCACTGTGAGCTTGCCGTAGTTCAGGTCCTGGGCGACCCGCTTGAACGTGGACTCCAGCGTGCCGAACCCAACAATGGGCGGCTCCGGGGCGTCCTTGAGGTACTTCTCGATGGACTTCTCGTAATCGACCACAAGTTTGTCGGTGCCTTCGAACGTGGTCCCGTCGCGCTGGGTCTTCGACGCCGGAACACCGCGGGAGGTCTTGAAGATCTGGCCCACCTCGGGATCGTTGACCATGAAGTCAATGAACCGGGCAGCAGCGTCCTTGTACTTGGTCTTCGCGCTGGCCACCATCAGCATGGACGGCTTCAGGAACAGGCCCAGGTTCTCCGGATCATCCGAGGGAACAGGTACCAGCTTGAGTTCCTTCGCACCGGAGTCCGCGAGGTAACCGGCCATGAAGTTATCCCATGTCACTTCCGTGGCGGTCACGTTGGAGCCGAACGGGGACTTGGGCAGCAACTGCGTGGCCTTGTCCTCTCCTACAATGGCCCCGGTGCCGCGCAGATCCGCGGTCAGGTTGAACCACTTCTTCAGATCATCCTTGGAGAACCCAAGCTTGCCTTCGTCCGTGAAGGCCTTGATGTTGTTCTGCCGCAGCCAGATGTTGAAGTTCCACCAGATGCCGGTGTAGTCGGTGCCGCCGAACAACGTCCCGTTGCCCTTGGCGCCAACCTCGGCCAGGAACGCGTTGAACTCCTTGTAGGTCCAGGACCCATCCGGCTCCGCGATCCCCAAGGAAGCAAGCTTGGCAGGATCATAATAAACAGCAAAAGCATTCGTGCTGGTCGGGATGCCGTACGTCTTGCCACGGATCTGGCCCGACGGCAACAAAGACTTCTCGAAAGCGTCCGTGTTGACCTTCACCGTGCCCAGGTCAAGGAGCTGGTTCCGCTGGCCGTAGTCACGCAGGTAGGACAAATCCCACTGCATCACGTCCGGCAAGCCACCACCGGCAGCCTCGGTGGCGCGCTTCTGCCAATACCCCGCGAAGTCGGAGAAGTTGCCGTTGACCTTGACATCCGGGTTCTTCGACTCGAACAACGCAATAGCCTTGCGGGTACGCTCAGCGCGGTCGTCGTTGCCCCACCACGTGTACGTAATGGTCACGGGATTCTCCGCCGAACCAGCCTGCCCAGCGGTCGAGGACTGGCCACACGCGGCCAGGAATGCAGCAGATGCAGTGCCCAAAGCCACCGTGCCCAGGAACTTCCTTCTATCAATCATGAGAGCCTCCTTGCTCAGTTGGTGCAAGTTTGTCGAGTTATCTACAACGTGGCAGTGATCTCGCTTACACTCGTTCTGAATCGATACAATATCCCTAAACCGGGATCTGGGCAAGCGTTTTCCAAAGAGTACGTTTTCCCGGATACGCTGCACTCATACCTCCTGCACCACCCGCACCAGCCCGGCCAACTTGACGAAGGAGTCCCCCTTGACCTCCCCCGAAATCCCCCGCAGTCGATCTGTCTGGCACAGCGTCGACGGCCTCGCCTACGGGGGCGACTACAACCCGGAGCAGTGGCCAGAAGACATCCGGCTCGAGGACATCGAGCTCATGAAGGAAGCCGGCGTAAACTTCCTCAGCGTCGGTATCTTCTCCTGGGGACTCCTGGAACCCGCCGAAGGCACCTACGACTTTGGCTGGCTGGATGACGTGATGGACAACCTCCATGGCGCCGGCATCAAGGTGGCGCTGGCGACGGCCACCGCGTCACCGCCGGCATGGCTGGCCCGCAAGTACCCCGAAATCCTCCCCGTCACCGCGGAAGGAGTCACGCTGGAGCGTGGCTCGCGGCGCCACTACACGCCGTCATCCTCTGTCTACCGCCGCTACGCCACCGCCATGACACGCATGATCGCCGAACGGTACAAAGACCACCCGGCCCTGGCGCTCTGGCACGTTGACAACGAACTCGGCTGCCACGTTGGCGAGTTCCACGGCGAAGAAGACGCCGCCGCATTCCGCGCCTGGCTGGAACGCCGATACGGTTCCATCGAGGCCCTCAACGAAGCCTGGGGAACGGCCTTCTGGTCCCAGCACTACGCCTCATTCGAGGAAATCATCCCACCCGGCGCGGCCCCCACCACCCTCAACCCAGGCCAGCAGTTGGACTTCGCACGGTTCAACTCCTGGGTGTTCATCGATTACTACCGTGAGCTGCTGGCCGTGATCCGCGAGGTCACCCCGCAAATTCCGGCCACCACCAACTTCATGGTCTCCAGCGCCACCAAGACCCTGGACTACTTCGACTGGTCCAAGGACATGGACGTCATTGCCAACGACCATTACCTGGTGGCGGCGGACCCGGAGCGCGAAATCGAGTTGGCCTTCAGCGCCGATCTCACCCGCGGCGTAGCGGGCGGCCAGCCCTGGATCCTCATGGAACACTCGACGTCCGCGGTCAACTGGCAGCCGCACAACCAGCCCAAGATGCCCGGCGAAATGCTCCGCAACTCGCTGACGCACGTGGCCCGCGGAGCCGATGCCGTGATGTTCTTCCAGTGGCGGCAGAGCAAGGCCGGCTCGGAGAAATTCCACTCAGCCATGGTTCCGCACGGCGGCCGCGACACGCAGGTGTGGCGCAATGTGGTGGACCTCGGAGACGCTTTGGCCAAGCTGCAACCCGTCAGGGGCTCCCAGGTGGAATCACGGGTGGCGATCATCTTCGACTACGAGGCCTGGTGGGCGTCGGAACTGGATTCGCACCCGAACAATTCGCTGAAATACCTCGACACGATGCGCGCCTTCCACCGGGCTTTGTATCTGCGCGGGATCACCGCGGACTTCGTCCACCCCTCCGCCAACCTCGCCGGTTACGACCTCATCCTGGCCTGCACCCTCTACGCTGTGACGGACGCTGCGGCTGCTTCAATAGCCGCCGCCGCCGAGGGTGGGGCCACGGTGCTGGTCAGCTACTTCAGCGGGATCGTCGACGAACGGGACCACGTCCGCTTGGGCGGATACCCCGGCGCCTTCCGCGAACTCCTGGGCATTCGCAGCGAGGAATTCCACCCGCTTTTCCCCGGAACCTCCGTCACGTTGAGCGACGGATCCACGGGCTCCGTATGGAGCGAACACGTGCACGCGGACGCCTCGACGGAGGTTGTTGCCACCTTCACCGACTACCCGCTCGACGGCGTCCCGGCACTGACGCGCCGCGTTGTCGGAACCGGTTCCGCCTGGTATCTCGCAACGCTTCCCGACGCCGGAAGCATCGACTCCTTGACCGCGCGACTGGTGGAGGAAGCCGGGGTGACGGCCGTGGCCGAGGCGGCTGCCGGCGTCGAACTTTCCCGCAGGCGCGCCGCAGACGGCCGCAGCTTCCTGTTCGCCATTAACCACAGCCGGGAGGACGCCACCGTGAAGTCCGACGGCGAGGAACTCCTCGGCGGTGGTCGCTTCGGTGGCGTTGTACCCGCCGGAGCCGTGGCCGTCATCGCGGAAGACTGACACAACACGCAAGAACCGCGCCCCGGGCTGATCACGAATGATCGCCCGGGACGCGGTTCCCGTTGCAGAAAAGCTAGCTGATGGCGGATTTCATCTCATCCACGGCTTTCTTCCCGGCTTCTTCCGGCGAGAGCCTGTTGAACATGACCTCCGACGTGTAGCGCTTGATGATTTCCTGGATGGCACCTGCACCCTTCGGCGGAGCGGCCGGGGCTTCGCCGAGCTCTTCCTTGATGGCGCCGATGAAGTCGACCACCTTGACGTCCGCCTTCGCGAGCTTCGGGGCGATTGCGTCGCGGACCTCGGAGTTGGGGTAGACGCCGCGGTCGGCCAGCAGGATCTCTCCGGCCTTGGCGTTGTTGGTCAGGAAGTTGATGAACTTCGCTGTTTCTTCAGGGTGCTTGGTCCGCGATGATGCCGACCAGAACTGCGACGCCTTGTACCAAAGGCCGGCGTCCTCAGCCTTGCCGGTCTTGGACGGGAACCGAAGGATCTGCAGTTCGCCGCCGGAAGCCTTCTCGAGGGCGGGAAGCTGGTTGGACCACCAGAATGCCATGCCGTTCTTACCGGTCGCCAGGCCGCTCTGGTCCAGCGGTGCGGCTTCGGCTTCGACAATCTCCGATGCCGTGGGCACTGCCTTGTTCTCGCTCATCTGCTTCAGGAATTCCCAGTAGCCCTTGATGTCCGAGGGCTCGAAGCCGAGCTTTCCGTCCTGGGTGTAGAGCGACTTACCGTTCTGGCGCAGCCACACCCCGAGGGAGGCTTCGTCCGTCCCGTAGGCCGCAGCACCGTAGGTCCCCTTGGGAGACTTGGCTGTCACCTCGGCTGCAATGCGCTCGAAGTCTTCCCAGGTCCAGGTTTTGTCATCCGGAAGCGCTACGCCTGCAGCCTCGAAGACCGCCGGGTTGGCCAGGATGGTGGCGGCATTGATGCCCGCGGCAATACCCGTAAGGCCCTTCTCGCCCTTACCGGCGTTGAGTGCGGCTTCGTCGAGTTTGGACGTGTCAATGTCGTACTTGGAAAGGTCAAGCAGGGCACCGCGGGTGGAGTATTCGGTGATGTACTTTTCGTCCATCTGGATGATGTCAGGAGCATCGTTGGCCGCAACCTGCGTGGCCAGCTTGTCCCAGTAACCGCTCCAGTCGCCGTATTCAGCCTTGACCTTGATGTTGGGGTTCTCGGCCTCGAACGCCGCGATGGCTTCCTGTGTCAGCTGCGCACGCTTGTCGCCGCCCCACCACGAAAAGCGAAGCTCGACTTTTCCGTCAGCGCTTTTCGCCTCGGATCCCCCGCCACAGGCGGTGAGGGCGAGTACCGCGGCGGCTGTTGCTGCGATGAGGGCAGAGGCGCGGAGCCTGCGCTTGGCCTTGGGTGCTTCAGCACGGGTTGCGGGGGCGATTGCTTCACCCTTTGAATTTACCGGCACTGTTGTCTCCGATCTTCATTGATCCTGATGCGATATGAGAAAGCGTTTTCTTACTGTTGATTATGGTACAAGTCACAGTCTTGTATGACAAGACGTTGACTTGTACTACTTGTTGGTGGCGTCCGACGGCGGCACTCACCAAAAGGGGGCGGCATGCGCCCCCTTCTGGTGGAACGATCGGTCTACTTGATGCCTGTGGTGGCGATGCCCTTGATAAGGAAGCGCTGGCCGAACAGGAAGACCAGGAATACGGGGAGCAAGGACACGATGGACATTGCGAAGAGTGATCCCCAGCTGGTGGCGGACTGCGAGTCAACGAAGGCCCGCAAAGCCACCGGCACGGTGAACATATCCGGGTCCGTCAGGTAGATGAGGGCGCCGAAGAAGTCGTTCCAGGTCCAGATGAACGTGAAAATGGTGGTGGTGGCCAGGGCCGGGACCATCAGGGGCAGGATGACGCGAAGGAAGATCCGGGGGTGGCCGGCGCCGTCAATGCGCGCTGCCTCATCGAGGTCCTTCGGGATGCCGCGGATGAACTGGACCATGAGGAACACGAAGAACGCATCCGTGGCCAGGAGCTTGGGCACAATCAGCGGCCAGAACGTATTCACCCAGCCGATCTGCGAGAACAGGATGTACTGGGGCACGATCACCACGTGGAAGGGCAGCATGATGGTCAACAGCATGATGCCGAAGAAGATCTTCTTGCCACTGAACTGCAGGCGGGCGAAGGCGTAGGCGGCCATGGAGCAGGAGACTAGGTTGCCAACGATCGAGCCCAGGACCACGATCGCGGAGTTGATCATGTAATGCCCGAACGGGTGCGTCAGCGCGGACCAGCCGTCGGTGTAGTTGCTCATCTCCAGGTTCTCCAGCCAGAGACCCGGCTCGCGGAAGATGAGGTCATTGGGGCGCAGGGAGGAAACCACCATCCACAACAGCGGGTAGATCATGACGCCGCCAACAAGGATCAGGATGGCGTGCTTGATCAGGCCCTTGATGCGGGCGCTGCGGCTATAGGCCAGGTTTCCCCGGGATTCACGGCGGCGCGGGCTCTTACCGGACGTGGCGTCAGAGGAGGAAGCGGCGGGGAGGGTCTGGAGTTTAGTCATCGTAGAACACCCAATACTTTGAAGCGATGAAGTTGATGGCAGTGAAGGCACCGATGATGACCAGCAGGAACCAGGCCATCGCTGAGGCGTAACCCATATCGAACTGGCCGAAGCCCTTTTGGTACAGGTACAGGGTGAAGAACATGGTGGAGTCGGACGGGCCGCCGTTGCCTCCGGAGACGATGAACGCCTGCGTGAACGACTGGAATGAACCGATGATCTGCAGCACCAGGTTGAAGAAGATGATGGGGCTCAGCATGGGGAGCGTGATCCGCCAGAACTGCTGCAGCGTGGTTGCGCCGTCCACCTTGGCTGCCTCGTAGTACATCACCGGGATCTGGCGCAGGCCGGCCAGGAAGATGATCATGGGGCTACCAAAGGTCCAGACGTGCAGCAGGATGATGGAGCCCAGTGCGGTGTTGGGGTCAGAGATCCACCCCGGCCCTTCAATGCCCACCATCGCAAGGACCTGGTTCACCAGGCCGGTGGTGCCGAAGATCTGCTTCCAGAGGATGGCAACAGCAACGGAACCGCCCAACAGGGAGGGCAAGTAGAAGATGGAGCGGTAGAACGGAAGGCCGCGAAGACCCTTGTCCAGGACCAAGGCAATCACCAGCGCAACAGCCAACTGAAGCGGAACACCCACCAGGACGTAGGTGAAGGTGACGCGCAGCGAGTTGTGCAGGCGGGCATCGCCGAACATCCGGACAAAGTTGTCCAGGCCGACCCATTCCGGTGGCTGCAGGAGATTGTAGTCCGTGAAGGACAGGTACAAGGACATCAGCATGGGGCCCACGGTGATCGCAGCCAGGCCGAGCAGCCAGGGAAGAAGGAACACGTAGGCGGCCTTATTGTCGCGGCCGTTCGCCTTCTTCTCTTCTTTGGTCATGGGGCCCTTGCGACGGGTCATCGTGGAGAGTTCGCCAATGGCGCTCATTGTTTCCCCCTCGCCGGAGCGCGAACGCCTTGCGGCGTCCCCGTGTTTGTTACAGCGGCCATGTGGTCTCCTTTGGTCATCGTGGCCATCCACGGAGTTCGAGTCTGGGTGGTACTTGCCTTGCGGGGGCGCCGCCATACTTCCGGCGCTCCCCCATGGGAAGCCAGGATTCGGGTCCCGGCTTTCAGCGGCTCCGTACCAAAGTAAACGTTTTCTTGACCCATGTACAGCCTTTTGCTAATTTTTGAGAAAGCGTTTTCTTGCGAAGCCGCCCCCATCGATTTCCCCACGCTGAAGAAGCACGGCGTGCACTTCCGCACACCACCCCGCACCGACAAGGCTGGACATAATTGTTTCCCACCGACTCCGCCTGCCATGACCACCGCTGACATGGCAGAATCGCCCAACCGCCCCAGCGCGCTGGCCGGCTACGAAGATTGGCCCGGGTATGCGGCGCGCCATCAGCACGTGGCCGGCTCGCCTGAAGCGGGGCAACTGGCCGACACACTTGGGGTTCCTGCCGTAACACCGGACCTTGGGTACACGGTGCACTCGGAAGCGGAGCACGACGGCGTCATCACCTCGTCCCTTTCCTGGCAGTTGGGCTTCGGGCCAAGAACCTCCGCATGGTTCGTGCGGCCGGCCGGCGCCACGGGACCACTGCCCGGCCTGCTCGCCCTGCACTGCCATGGTGGCATCAAGGCTTACGGCGCCGAGCGGCTCGTGTCCCTTCCTGCAGGCGCCGAAGACCACGACGGCGGTACCTCCACTGCTGGCGGCTTCGGCCGCCTGCCTCGCGGATTGAGTCGAAAGCTTTACGGCGGGCGGGCACCCGCCACGTGGTTGGCACAACAGGGCTTTGCCGTTCTGGCGCACGACGCTTTCATGTGGGGCAGCCGTCGTTTTGAGCTGGATCCCCTGCCTTGGCGGACTGCCAAAGCGGTCGACGGCCAGCAGGCACTCTGGCGGGAGGCCGGCGTCGAACCCTCCGCGGCGGAACAGTACGACTCAGCGGCGGCTGCCCACGAGGAAACAGTGGCGAAAGCTGCCACGCTGCTCGGAAGCAGTGTTGCCGGAACCGTGGCGCATGACGACCTCGCGGCACTGGGTATCCTGGCATCGCTGCCGGGAGTGGACCGGGATCGGCTCGGTTGCCTGGGCTTCTCCGGCGGAGGTGGCCGGGCTTTGGTGCTGGCCGCCCTCACTCCCCGGATCCGTTGCTACGTGGTGACCTGCATGATGACCACTTTTGAGTCGCTCCTGCCTTCCTACCTCGACGCACACTCCTGGCTGCTGCATTCCCCTGGCCTGGCCAGGCTTGGAGACTGGCCGGACCTGGCTGTGCGCTCCAACGCCCACGTCCTGGTCCAATACGGACTGGCCGACCACCTCTTCCCCGAACAGGGCATGCGCGACGCCCATGCCCGTTTGTCGTCACGCATGCCCACCCGCTACACGGGCAGCTTCTGGCAGGAACCCCACGTTTTCACCCCGGCCATGCAGGACGAGGCCGCGGCCTTCCTCACCGCAGCCCTGCAGCCCACACACCCCGCCAGTTCCACCGCACCTGATCCCGCTAGGACGGACTCATGACCCAGCCTTTGACCACCTCAACTGCGGATGCCCAAGCCCGGCTCCCCCGCATCGCACTGGTGGGCGTGCACGGATTCGGCGAACGGCACTTGGACAAGCTTGATCGCCTGAGCGCTGCCGGCCGCGTCGAACTGGTTGCCGTGGCCGATCCCCTACCCCCGGCGGAGGGGAAACTCAGCCACGGGGTTGACGTCTTCACGTCCCTTGATGAGCTCCTCGCTGCTGGAACCGCGCCGGACGTGGTGATCGTCTCCACGCCCATCCAGACCCACGCGCCTTTGGCCCTCGCTGCCCTCAAAGCCGGCGCCAATGTGTATCTGGAAAAGCCACCAGTAGCGTCCATGGAGCAATACGAGGAAGTCATGGCAGCGGCGGCGAGCGCCGGACGACTGGTTCAAGTGGGGTTCCAGAGCCTGGGTTCCGAGGCTCTGCCCGCGATCGAAGCACTCGTGGCATCCGGCGGCATTGGTGAGGTCCGGGGCATCAGTGCCACTGGCATGTGGCTGCGCACCAAGGGGTATTTCAAGCGCTCCCGGTGGGCCGGGAAGCGCAGCCTGAACGGAACCGACGTGGTGGACGGGGTGGCCACCAACGCCCTGGCGCACGCCGTTGCTACCGGGCTGCGGCTGGCTGGTGCCAGGACAGTAGCGGATGTCGAATCCGTAGACACCGATCTCTACCGGGCCAACGACACCGAGAGTGACGACACCTCAGTGGTGAGGGTACGGACCACGGACGGCACAGTCCTGACCTGCGCCCTGACGCTCTGCGCACCCGTGCAGTCCGCACCGGCGGTCACCATCTACGGGACGTTGGGACAGCTCGCCCTCTCATACACGGAGGACCGAGTGGAGATCACCACGCCCGAGGGTGTCCGGACGCAGAGTTTTGGGCGGAAGGATCTGCTGGAGAACCTGCTGGCCGCCCGCAGTGAGAAGGATCTACTCAGCCCGCTCAGTGGCGCCGGCGCCTACATCTCCGTGCTGGAGGCCATCCGCACGGCAGACTCACCCTTGCCGATCCATCCGGACTTCATCAGCTGGGAGGGCCAGGACGACGACGCCCACCCCGTGGTGCACGGCATCGAATCCTTGATCCGCCGGGCAGCCTTGGGCCAAGCCACTTTCGCGGAGCTCGGAGCACCGTGGACTGACTTGGCCGGGACCTCCCTCACCATCAACGGCACCCCGGTCGCGACCCTCCAGGACGGCACCCACATCCGTGGGACCTCCTCCCCGCGCCCCTATCTCCACCCCGTGCGGACCCTTGGCGGAACGGTGGTCACCGATCACGTCCCCGAAGACCACGTGTGGCACCTGGGTGTAGGTGTGGCACTCCAGGATGTGGATGGCATCAACTTCTGGGGCGGCCGGACTTACACCCGCGACGCAGGGGCGTACGTCTGGCGCAAGGACCACGGCCGCATCGTCACCGAATCCGCGGAGCACAGTGATGGGCATCGGCGCGAACACCTGAGCTGGCTGGGGCCCGACGGCACACCGGTGCTGCGCGAGCAGCGCGAGTGGCGCTGGGCCGCCGTCGGGAATTCAGCGTGGAAACTGACCCTGGACTTCACGCTGGAGTCCGCCACCGGTCGTACCGTACTGCTGGGCAGCCCTGGTTCCAACGGGCGGCCGCAGGGCGGTTACGGCGGCTTCTTCTGGCGGCTGCCCAACGTTGGCGACGCCACCATCTGGACTCCGGACGCGCGTGGCGAGGACGCTGTGCACGGCACCGTGGCGCCATGGCTGGCGTGGTCGGGAACGTTCGACGCCGGAACGTCCGACGCGGCGCACGTCACGGGCTACCCCGGGCTGGGCCACCCGGCAACGCTCGTATTCCTTGCTTCGCCTCAGGCCCCGGACCCTTGGTTCGTCCGGCACTCGGGTTACCCCGGCGTCGGGCTATCGCTGGCCTGGGATGCCCCGGTATCCGCCGAGCCCGAACGCCCTGTCCACAGGTCGGTCACCGTGCTCGTCACGGATGGCTTCCTGGCAACACAAGACATTGAACTGCTCATCACTACCTTGGGGGAATCGGCATGACCACGCCCACTCAATCCACTCCAGCCCTGGCTGCACTCACGGCTCCCGGCAACGCAGCCGACCGCGCCGTGAAACGCCGCCGCGTGCTGGACATCCTGGACGCCGCAGGACGCGACTCGCTCCTGCTCACTTCCAACACGGCGCTCACCTGGTACCTGGACGGCAGCCGCGTCCACATCAGCCTGGCCGGCGACCCCATCGCGGCCCTCCTGGTGGACCGCTCCGGCGACCATCTGGTCACGTTCAACAACGAGGCCGGGAGGATCGCCGCCGAGGAATTGCCGGAAGGCGTCAGCCTGGACACGGTCCCATGGCACGGCCAGCTGCATGCTGCGGCCGCGGGCCTGGCGATCGACGGAGACCCACTGGTGGAGGCTGCAGTCACCTCGGAACTCCGGGCGGCCCGCCAGCAACTCCTGCCCGCCGAGGCAGCCCGGTACGCCTCGCTGTCCGCCGACGCCGCGGCAGCCATGACCGATGTCCTCACAACTGCGACACCGGAAACCACTGAGTTCCAGCTGGTTTCAGAGCTGGCCGCCAGGATCGTTGCAGCAGGTGCCGAGCCGCTGGTCCTGCTCTGCAACGGCACGTCCCGCAGCGACTTCCGGCACCCGCTGGCCACGCACTCCCCCATCGGCAGGCGCGCCATGGCAGTAGTTTGTGCACGCAGGAACGGTTTGGTGGCCAACGTGACCCGTTGGGTGGCGTTCGACGCCGGGACTCCCCGGGAGCTGGACGCCGAGGCCCGCATCGCAGCTGTAGAGGCCGACATCTTCCGGGCCACGGTCCCCGGCGCCAGGCTCAACGAGGTCTTCACCCAGATCCAGCAGGCCTATGCCCGGCATGGATTCGGCGACGATCAGTGGACGCTGCACCACCAGGGCGGCCCAGCAGGATATGCAGGCCGCGATCCCCGGGTCACCGCAGACGTGACGGACACCATCGTCCTCAACCAGCCCTTCACGTGGAACCCGTCCGGTCCTGCCGTGAAGATCGAGGACACGGTGCTGCTCACGGATTCCGGCCTGCGGGTCCTGACCACGGACGATCGCTGGCCGACCACCGAAGTGGACGGCCGCCGTCGTCCGCTGACGCTCCGCCCCTGACTCCTGCACCCAACACTCCCGCACCCAACCACGAAAAGGGGCGGGGGGGGCCCCAACACGGTCCCCCCCCCCCCCCCCCCCCCCCCCCCCCCCCCCCCCCCCCCCCCCCCCAACCCCCCCCCCCCCCCCCCCAACCGGGGGGGGGCACACCACCCCGGCCCCCCCGCCCCTTTATCGTGTGCGCTTACCCAAGTAGGTCGCAGTTGGGTGGGTTAGCTGAGTGTCAGCACGCCGTCCACTCGCCGCGGGATTCCCAGCGGGTTGGCGTCGTGCAGCGCCGGGTGCAGGACAGACTCGGGGGCGTCCTGGTAGGCCACTGGACGCTGGAAGCGGCGGACCGCAGTGGCGCCAACTGAGGTGAACAGCGAGGTAGTGGCCGGGTACGGGCCGCCGTGCTGCTGGGCCCAGTTCACGGCAACACCCGTGGGCCAGCCGTCGAACAGGACCCTGCCAGCCAAACCGCTGAGCTGCTCCACGAGTGCGGAGACGTCTTCACCCGGTTCGGCGTGAACGGTGCCCGTGAGGCTACCCGGAACCTTCGCCAGTGCCGCGGACAGTTCCTCCTGGTTGGCGTACTCGATGAGCAGCGTGGTGGGGCCGAAGCACTCCTCCAACAGCTCATCGGGGCGCTCCAGCACGTTGGCCGCACTGGTGGAGAACACCACGGGTGCGGCGCCGTCGGCCAGGCTGTCCTGCTGGACGGTGCCACTGACGACGGCAACACCCGGCTGGTCTGCGACGTTCCGGAGCCCGTCCGGGTACGCCTCGGCGATGCGCTCGGTGAGCATGGCGGCTGTCGGCTTGTCCTTGCTTGCCTCAGCCAGGTGTGACGCAAAGTCCGTGCCGGCCGGGATGAAGACCAAGCCGGGCTTGGTGCAGAACTGGCCCGCACCCATCGTGAAGGAGCCTGCCAGGCCAGCAGCCAGCTGTTGGCCTCGCTCGGCCAGCGCGTCCGCCGTGATGACTACAGGGTTCAGGCTGCCCAGCTCGCCGTAGAAGGGGATGGGCTCCGGGCGGGACGACGCGAGGTCGAACAACGCGCGGCCGCCGGGGATGGAACCAGTGAAGCCGACGGCCTTGATGGCGGGGTCCTGGACCAACGCTGTGCCGGCCTCGCGCCCGCTGACCAAGGCAAAAACCCCGGCGGGAGCTCCGGCCTTGGCCAGGGCGTCGCTGACAATCTCGGCGGTCCGCTCGGAGAGGCGGAGATGTCCCGAGTGCGCCTTGACGATCACCGGACAGCCAACAGCCAACGCGGAAGCAGTATCGCCGCCGGCCACGGAGAACGCGAACGGGAAGTTCGACGCCGAGAACACGGCCACCGGGCCAATCGGACGCAGGATGCGGCGCAAGTCGGGCTTGGGCGGAGTGGCCGTAGGGTCGGCGTGGTCAATGACGGCTTCCAGGTACGAGCCCTCGGTCATCACGTGCGCGAACAGTCGCAACTGGCCACTGGTCCTGGCTACCTCGCCCGTGAGCCGGACAGAACCCAGGCTCGTCTCGGAATCGGCGATGGCCACCAGTTCGGTGACGTTGGCGTCCAAGGCGTCAGCGACGGCGGTCAGCCAGGCTGCACGCTCGGCGTCAGAGGCTGCTGCGGTCACTTTTGCGGCCTCGGTAGCTGCCGCCGTGATGGCGGTCAGGTCAAGAGTTGCTGTACTCAATGCGGTTTCCTTTACTCTCGGGGGCGGAGCTGTCAGGGGCAGCCACCTCAGGTGTGTGCGGCTTCCCGCCGAAGTCGAAGCCGAGCCCGTGAAGGCCTGAAGACGTGAGCCGGCTGTTGCGGATGCGAACCGGGGAAGGCCCGGACAGGATGCCAAGCTGACCGAATGAGGCGTCCTCAACGTCCTCCACGCTCACGGCCTCGGCCAAGGTGAGTGCCAGCTGCCCGGACAGCTCCGGGAGCAGGTGCGGCGCCACCCGGATGCTGTTGGCACGGGCAAGCTCAACGATCCTGCGGAAGGGCGTAATACCGCCCACCCGGACGATGTTGGGCTGGATGATGTCCACGGCTTCAGCTTCGATGAAATCGCGGAAACGGTAGATCGTGTGGACGTTCTCGCCCAGGGCAATGGGCACGGGCGAGTGCTTGCGCAAGCGGCGGTAGGCCCAGAGGTCGTCGGCGCGGATCGGTTCTTCCAGCCACTCCAGTCCGTGCTCCCCCAAAACATCCAAGGCACGGAAGGTGTGGGCGAGGTCCCAACGCTGGTTGGCGTCGATCATGAGCAGCCGGTCAGGGCCGATCACAGCCCGCACGGCGGCGACGCGTTCGGCGTCTTCGCGGAGTTCGGGCTTGCCCACCTTGATCTTTACGGCGTTGTGCCCCGCGGCAACCCACCGCTGGGCTTGCTCCACCAGCTGATCCAAGGTGTAGTGCAGGTTCACGCCGGAACCGTAGACCTCCACGGATTCCTGGCGCTGGCCCAAAAGCCCGGTGACGGATGTGCCCGCCTGCTGTGCCTTCAGGTCCCACAGGGCAAGGTCCACACCTGCCATCGCGATGGTGGTGAGGCCTCCCCCGCCTGCTTCGTGCAGCCGCTTCCACAGTTGGTCCCACACGATCTCCGGGTTGGCTTCCAAACCCACGATGAACGGTGCGATGTCGTGATCCAGCAGAGCCTTCACCGCCTGGGGACCAATGGTAGGTGTCCACGAGAAACCGTGGCCCGTACCGCCGTCGTCCGTGGTCAGTTCGGTGACGATCACATGGTTCTCGGGCGCCTCAGCACCCCAGCTGCGCAGCAGCGGGACCGTGATCAGCCGGGTGGCGAGGCCCGTAATGCGGGCCGGCATCAGCTGCCGGCCAGCTCGTGGCCCTTGGCCAGGATGGACTTGAGCTCCAGCAGTTGTTCTTCGCTGGGGTCAACCAGCGGCGGACGGACCGGGCCAACGGGCAGCCCGGCGAGGCGCAGGCCTGCCTTGATGAGGGAAACGCCAAAGCCCGGAGTCTGGTCGCGGAGCCGGACCAGCGGCGCGTAGAAACCTTCCAGCAGGGCGTGGCGGCGCTCTTCGTCACCGGAGACGTAGGCGTCGTAATAGGCCTTAGCGATTTCCGGGGCCATGGCGAACGCCGCGGAGGAGTACAAGGGGATGCCGAGGCCACGGTAGGCACCCTGCGTCAGCTCAGCGGTCAGCAGGCCGTTGAACAGGGCGAAGTCGGTGCGGCCGCTGGCGTTGATCGCGGAGACGATTTCCTGGGCCAGTCCGACGTCGCCGATTCCGTCCTTGAAGCCAACAACCTTCGGGTTGGCAGTGAGGCGCGTGATCGCCTCTGCGGTGAACTTGGCCGTACCGCGGTGGTACACGATCACCGGCAGGCTGCTCGCGGCGGCGATGGCTTCGACGTAGGCCACCACGCCGTCCGTGGGCCCGGTGACCAGGTACGGCGGGAGCACCAGGAGGGCGTCTGCGCCTGCTTCCTCAGCCACCTTGGCTGCGGCGATGGCGTGGCCCAGGGGTCCACCGGCACCGGAGACCACGGGAACAGCTCCTGCAACGGCCTCGACGGCGGCAGTCACCACAGTGCGGATCTCATCGAGCGAGAGTGCGTGGAATTCGCCGGTGCCGCAGGCGGGGAAGACACCGCCGGGGCCGAACGGAAGACGGGAGGTGATGTGCTCCTTCAGCAGGGCTACATCTACCGAGCCGTCCTCGGCAAAGGGCGTGACGGGGAAGAACAATACGCCGTCGAAGTTCATGGGGTCTCCTTGGTTGCTCCCGCCGGGACCAGGCCGGCGTGGTTCTCGTCGTTGAGTTCTGCTTGTTCGGTTGCTGCTCTGTCTTCGCCCTCGAAAGCCGGCCTAAGCTCGGTGCGCCAGGTGCGCTTGGGCGCCCAGCCGAGGAGTTCGCGGGCTTTGTCGATGGAGAATGCCGGGCTGGTTCCGGTCAGCTGTTCAGTGAGTGGGCCGCTGCCGGGAAGGAAGCGCGGGAACAATTCCGCCAGGGGCGCTGTAGCCAGGGCATCCCTGGCGCCAACGAAGAAGACCTGGCCGTTGGGAATTGAGTCCATCTTGTCCAGGAGCACGTCCAGGAAGTCGGCCACGTCCCGGGCATCCACGTAGTTGAACAGTGCCGGTGCTGAAAGCGCTGGGTCCTGCAACCGCTCGCGGACCGTGTGTCCCTGCTGCGTCAACGCGCCTTCCCATTCTTCCGGGGAGATCACGTAGCAGGGGCGGAAAGCCGCGTACCGGATCTTGTCCCCCTGCGCGGCCGCGAACATCTGCACGGTCTGCTCGGCGATCAGTTTGGACAACGCATACGCGTTCCACGGCTTGGGCGGCGTCCGCTCGTCCAGCGGGAACGACGGCGGCAGCCACCCGGCCGGTGAGCCATAGCCCAGGGCGGTGGGGCTGGACGCCGTCACGATCTTCGGGACGCCCGCGTCGGTCGCCGCACTGACCACCGCGTAGGCGAGCCGGGTGTTCGTGCTGAAAATGACGTCCTCGGGTGCGCTGAAAGGTACGGCAATAGCAGCGAGGTGGATCACGGCGTCGGGCGCTGTTTCGCGGATGAGCCGCTCCGCTTCCCCCGGTGCCAAAAGATCCGCGGTGTACTGCTCGGCTCCGGCGGGCAGCTGCTCCGCGGGGATGGCGTCCCGGTCCACCGAGATGACCTTGTGGCCCGCATCGGCGAGACCGGCCACCACACTGCGTCCGAGCCGGCCGGAACCGCCGGTGACGAATATCCTGCTCATGGTCGTTTCCTTGCTTGGGTAGTGAACCGGTCAGGCCTGGCTGCGGCTGAGATCAACGCCGAGGCCAAGTTCGCTGATGCGGACGGGAAGGTCGGTCTCAAGGGATTGGTTGCCGGCGATGCCCACCGATACGGACCGGAGTCCGTCGATGTAGCCGGACGGGCGGCCCAGCGGGTCAGCGCCGGGACCGTTGAAGAGGTCCGAGAGCAGCAGGTTGTCGCCGCCCCCGTGGCCGCCTTCGCCGTTGATGATCGGGACTTCGTAGGCAGCTTCCCAGTGGCGCTGGACCACCAGGCGTTCACCGTTGCGGCGTACCGCGTCTTCCTCCTCGATGGGAGTAGCGCTCGGGTCCACCACGGTC
The DNA here is from genome assembly GCF_021109375.1 of Arthrobacter sp. AK01. Classification (NCBI taxonomy): domain Bacteria; kingdom Bacillati; phylum Actinomycetota; class Actinomycetes; order Micrococcales; family Micrococcaceae; genus Arthrobacter; species Arthrobacter sp. AK01. The sequence goes on along the minus strand of NZ_JAJOHP010000032.1, from coordinate 4,594 downwards.
TTCTTGTCCGTGCTGGACTCGACGGCGGCGCGCTCCACCACTTCGAGTTCCGCACGGCCTTCGGTGCCGTTGACGGTGACACGGTAGCCTTCCCACGGGCTGTGGGCGTTCAGCGAGTAGCTCAGCGTCGGCCCGCCCTGGTAATCCACCACGAGGGCCAGGTTGTCCTCGATGGTGATGCCCTCGGTGAACACGTCTTGGTCACGGATGTAGCCGTCAAACTTTTCGTTGTCGTAGTACAGGGCCTTCAAGCGCTCGTCGTCGCGCATGTCCAGGCGGAAGGGATCGTGCTCCAGGCCGTCAACGGTGCCGCGCTCGGGGCGGGCTCCCAGGCCGCGCTCGGCGGCGTTCTTGTCGCCGTAGAAGCGCAGGCCACCGGAGGCAAACACGCGCTCCGGAACATCGTTGATCCACCAGTTCACCAGGTCGAAGTGGTGGGAAGCCTTGTGGATGAGCAGGCCACCGGAGTTCTTCTTTTCGCGGTGCCAGCGGCGGAAGTAGTCGGCGCCGTGCACAGTGTCCAGCACCCAGCTGAAGTCGATGGACGTGACTTTTCCGATCACGCCGTTCTGGATGACTTCCTTGAGCGCGCTGTTGCGTGGCGAGTAGCGGTAGTTGAACGTCACCACTACGTTGCGGCCGGTCTTCGCCACGGCGTCGGTGATTCGGCGGCAGCCGTCAACGTCAATCGTCAGCGGCTTTTCAACCACGACGTCGGCACCCGCCTCGAGTGCCTCAACGATGTAGTCCGCGTGGGTGTAGTCGGGCGTCGTGACGATAACGCGCTCGATGCCGTTGGACTGGATGAAACTTGTGAGCTCGCCGGGCTCGAAGGAAGCCACCGGCTCTGCTCCGCCGAGTTCCTTGATGAGGTCCTGGTAGAAGTCCACCCGGCCCTGGTTGACGTCGGAAAGCGCAATGAGTTCTGCGACGTCCGCGTGCTGCCCATAGATGGCCCGGATGTACATCTCCGAGCGGCCGCCCGTGCCGATGAGGGCAATGCGGGTCCGCTTGCGGCCACCGGCCTGGGTTGTCGTTGCGGCAGATGCGGTCTGGGTCTCGGCTGAGTCGACGTTGACCATGTGGATGCCCCTTTCGAAAGGCAGGAGTGAACCGCTTGACGGCCCGGCTTCAAGTGGGAAGAATCATGAGAAAGCGTTTTCTCAGAGCGTTATAAGCTTTGTATCAAGACTCTGGCGGTCACGTCAACCATTGCTCCAACGACGGAGCATGCGGGAGGCGACCAATGGGAAGGGGCCACATGGCACGCAGGAACACCAACAGGCGCGTTGGCATTGCCGATGTCGCGGAGAAGGCGGGCGTCTCGCACGCCACCGTGTCGCGCGTCATGAACGGTAATGCCGCCGTGGACCCTGGCATCGCTGCGCGCGTCCGGGCAGCCGCTGCAGAATTGAAGTACCAGCCCAACCCCGTGGGGCGCAGCCTCGCCCTGGGCAAGACAGACACCATCGGCATCGTCGTACCGGATCTTGCCAACCCCACCTTCCAGGCCATCCTCCGCGGACTCAGCATCGCGGCAGCCCAGGACGGGTACCGCGTCCTGATCGCCGACTCCTCCGAGGTCACCAGCGAGGAAGCCATCCTTGCAGGCGAGGCCAGGCGCCGCTGTGACGGCGTGGTGCTCTGCGCCCCCCGCATGGCTGATGCCGAGTTGGAAGAACTTGCGCCCACCCTGCACCCGCTGGTGCTCATCAATCGCACCACCATTGCCACCAACACGCCCAGCCTGAGCGTCGACTACGGGCAGGGCATCCAGGAGTTGGCGCAGCACTTGGTGACGTTGGGCCACCGCCGGCTGGCATTCCTCTCCGGACCCGAGCACAGTGCATCCAACCGCCAACGCCTGGTCGGGCTGGACCAGTTCCGCGCCGAACACCCGGAGATCGAACTGCAGATGCTCCATGGCGGCTCCAACTTCGACTCCGGCCATGAGTCCACCGAGGCCATCATTGCCAGCGGCGCCACCGGAATCCTGGCCTTCAACGACCTCGTTGCCATGGGGTTGCTCAGCGGCCTGCATGAGCGCGGAATACGCGTCCCGGAAGACATCTCCGTGACGGGCTTCGACGACATCCCGTTCGCCAAATACACAACTCCCCCGCTGACCACCGCGGCCGTGCCCATCAACGAGCTCGGAAGCCTGGCTTGGCGGAGGATGCGGGAGCAGATCCAGCAGGCCGGCGAAGCCACCACCCAGGCGCAGGACGAATTCGCCCCCAGGGTGGAGATCCGCAAGAGCACGGCAGCCCCCGCACTCACTCCCGCCAGTTGACACTTAATGCCAATGTTCGGCGAGAACATTGGCATTAAGTGTCACTTCGGGGAGGGGTTTGCCCCCACGCCGGCCTCTTTATAGAAGCCTTGGATGTGCGCGGCCACCAGCTCAGCGGCCTTGCCGCCGTCGTTATTGTTCACAGCAGTGAGGATGGCGCGATGTTCGGCGCGCAGCCGGGTTGACGTAGTGTCCCAATCGGGCAGGTTTCCGGTGAGCTCACCGGCGTAGTTCTCGATCGCACCCCTCAGCGAGGCCATCATGGCGCTGACCACCGAGTTGCCGGCAGCCTGCGCCAGTGCCACATGGAAGCGGGCATCAAGGGCCAGGAAAGTGTCGATGTCAGGCGCCGCATCCATCTGATCCAGGAGCGCAGCAGCTTCCTCCAGCTCCGGCACGCCCACCTTAGCCCGCTCCGCCGCCCAGGATTCAAGCAGGACGCGGGTCTCCACAATGTCCGCCACCGGAAGGTGCCGGGTGGCCACGTGCAGCCGAAGGGTTGAACCCAGCGCGGAGCCCGGCTCGGCGATGACCACTGTCCCGGCGTCCTTGCCCGAACCCACGCCGGCGCGGACCACGCCCATCGCTTCCAGAATCCGGACCGCCTCGCGCACGGAAGTCCGTGACACCTGCAATTGTTCGGCCATGGCGCGTTCACCCGGCAGCCGGCCGCCAAGGGCAAGGTCTCCGTCGGACAACTGCTTCTCGATCCATTGCAGGACCAACTCGTGGGTACGCATAACGGAATACTAGTTGATGTGGTCCAACCACATGGATTACAGTGTGGTTAGACCACAGTGGTAAGACCACAGAATTCAAGGGAGAACCGTATGACCGAGACCCTCGATCCCAAGATCACCGCCGCCCCTGCCAATGCCGGCAGCGACGAAAACGTTACACGCCCCGCCCAGCCGCGCCCCGCCGTCGTGCAGCCGCCCGCGCTGAAACGCCGCGTCCCCAAAGTCTCCGACCTGGCGCCACTGATGCAGTTCAAGAAGCCGGAATTCAGCAAGACCGCACGGCTCAAGCGCGCCAGCACCATCTGGGAACTGCGCGAGATCGCCAAGCGCCGGACCCCGCAGGCTCCCTTCGACTACACGGACGGTGCCGCCGAAGAAGAGATCACGCTGCGCCGCGCACGCCAGGCCTTCCAGGACATCGAGTTCCGTCCCGGCATTCTGCGCGATGTCTCCACGATCGATCTCCGCACGGACATCCTGGGCAAGGAATCACGACTGCCGTTCGGCATTGCACCCACAGGATTCACCCGGATGATGCAGTCCGAGGGCGAGTACGCCGGCTCCCAGGCAGCTGAGGCGGCAGGCATTCCGTACACCCTGTCCACCATGGGCACTGCATCCATCGAGGACGTGGCCACTGCTGCCCCGAACGGGCGCAACTGGTTCCAGCTCTACCTGTGGACGGACCGCGACCGCTCGCTGGAGCTGATCGAGCGGGCTGCCAAGGCCGGCAACGACACCCTTATGGTCACCGTGGACACAGCCGTAGCCGGCGCCCGCCTGCGCGATGTACGCAATGGCATGACCATCCCGCCGGCACTGACCCTGAAGACCGTGCTCGATGCCTCCTATCGCCCGGCCTGGTGGTTCAACTTCCTCACCCACGAACCCCTGACGTTCGCTTCCCTCTCGCGCTACACGGGCACCGTGGCTGACCTCATCAACTCGATGTTCGACCCCACGCTGACCTACGAAGACCTGGACTGGCTGCGGGAAACCTGGAAGGGCAAGCTAGTGGTCAAGGGCATCCAGACCGTGGAAGACGCCCGGCGCGTTGTTGACCACGGTGCGGACGGCATCATCCTCTCCAACCACGGCGGCCGCCAGCTGGACCGCGCACCCATCCCGTTCCACCTGCTTCCGGAGGTCACGACGGCACTGAAGGCGGACAACAGCAAGGCCGCGGTCATGCTGGACACGGGCATCATGAGCGGCGCGGACATCGTGGCAGCCCTGGCCTTGGGCGCCGACTTTGCCCTGATCGGCCGCGCTTACCTCTATGGCCTCATGGCCGGCGGACGTGAAGGCGTGGACCGGACCATCCAGATCCTTGAGAAGGACATGACCCGGACCATGGCGCTCCTCGGGGTCAGCAAGGTGGCGGACCTCAACCCGGACCACGTGCGGTTGCTCCAGCGCTAACCGCACCCAAGTAAGTCGCAGCAAACGCCCCGTTTTTAGGGCCGTAGTGGGGTTTGGGGGGGCCAGAGGGGGAATAGCGGGGATGATTAGCGCACGAGCGCGCCATCCGCGGGGGAACCGTGTGCAACCGCCGCAGGAT
>NZ_JAJOHP010000031.1:0-58388 GCF_021109375.1 Arthrobacter sp. AK01 | reverse complement strand
GTCGTGGTTCCCCCCGCAGAGGCGGCCCCGCAACCCCCGGTCAACGAGCCCCAGCCATGGCAGCCCGGATGGACCATCCATGTAGCCGGCGCCGGAGGACAGGACCTGGTGGATGCCTGCATCGGCCCGGTCCACTTCACGCCCACCGACGCCTACTCGCTTTTCATCACTGAGCACGACTACTGCGGCGGGTGGGCACGGTTCTCGGGCATCACCGTGGGCCAAACAGTCACCCTGGCCGGCTACGGAACGTACACCGTGGACGCGCTTGGGCAGGTCCCGTTGGGCGGCACCACAGATCACGTCTCGGCAGTCTTCGGCGGCTTTCCCAAAGCAGTGCTGCAGACCTGCATCCCTGGCACCAACCGGATGCTGGTCATCGCGCTGAACTAGCAACGGCAAACGGAAAGTGTGATCTACGCGACATACCCCACCGGTTTGCCCTGGTTTCATCGGAGGTTAACTCGGGGTGCCTAAGCTTGCCCGGTCTACTCTGACCACGAAAGGCTCCCTTGAATGTCCTCGAATACTCCTGAAATGGTTAATCGTTCAATCGAATCGACCGGACTCTCGCGCCGCGGTTTCCTCGGCACCGCCGCTGCAGCGACGGCGCTTGCAGCCACCGGGTCACTGCTCCCACCCTCCGTGCAGGCCGCGATGGCCAAGCCGGTGCCGCCGGGAAGCCTGAAGTCCATCAAGCACGTGATCATCCTGATGCAGGAAAACCGCTCGTTCGATCACTACTTCGGATCGCTGCGTGGCGTCCGGGGATACGGCGACAAGGCCGTCACCCGTTTGCCCAACGGCAAGTCCATGTTCGAGCAGCCCCGGGCCACCGGCGAGACCGTCCTGCCATTCTCGCTCCGCAAGGCCGCGGAACTTGCCGGCAGGCCCGGTTCCGATATCCAGTACCTGGGCGATTTGGACCACTCCTTCAACGGAACCACCACGGCCTGGAACAACGGCTGGTGCGACAAATGGATTCCTGCCAAGAGCGCATCCACCATGACGTTCTACGAGCGCCAGGACATCCCGCTGCAGTACGAACTCGCGGACACCTTCACCATCTGCGATGCCTACCACTGCTCCGTCAACGGGTCCACGAACCCCAACCGCAACTACCTCTGGAGCGGAACCACGGGCACTGAGCCAGCCAGCACCAAGCGTGCCGTCACGAACGCCGCCTACGGCTACGACCACGGAGGCTACAACTGGACCACTTACCCTGAGCGCCTGGAACAGTCGGGGGTCTCGTGGAAGATCTACCAGGACTGGGACAACTTCACGGACAACGCCGTGGAGTACTTCCAGACCTTCAAGGCAATCGGCCGCAAGATGCTCGCATCGGTGGAGGGAAACCTGCGCACCACCGAGGAGTTCTACGACTCGATCAAGGGCAAGGCGCCCGCTGAGCAGGACCGCCTTCTTGCCCAATTGGAGCAGGGTCGCGCCGCCCTCACAGACGCGGAAAGGTCCCTGTTCGATAAAGCCATGTGGCGTGGCCGTCCCGATACCCTCCTGCAACGCCTCAGCGCAGATATCGAGGATGGCACCTTGCCGCAGGTCAGCTGGCTGGTGCCGTCCGCAGTTGACTCCGAACACCCCGGCGCTTCCACACCGGTGGGCAGCGCAAACTTCGTCTACCGCCTGTTGGACACTGTGGCGAGCAACCCGGACACGTGGGACAGCACCGCGATCTTCCTGAACTTCGACGAGAACGACGGCTACTTCGACCACGTCCCGCCGCCTGTCCAGCCGCGTCCGGCATCAGGCGAGTCCACTGACTGGACCACATCCCGGCCCATCGGCCTTGGCCCCCGCGTGCCCATGACGGTGGTCTCGCCCTGGACAGTGGGCGGCTACGTCAGTTCGGAAGTCTTCGACCACACCTCCGTGCTTCGCTTCCTGGAGCGCTGGACCGGCGTTGAGGAACCGAATATTTCTCCATGGCGCCGGGAAGTCTGCGGCGACCTGACCGGTGTGTTCAACTTCGCTTCCCCCGGCACGCCACCGGTTCTCGACAACCCCGCCGCGGTACCCGCCAAAATCAGCCGCTGGCGCCCGAACCCTCCGGCGATCCAGGTGGCCCCGATCCAGGAAACCGGCAGCCGCCCGGCCCGGCCTCTCCCCTACCGTCCACAAGTCTCGGCTGCAGTAAAACCGGGCAGGATTGCCCTGGCGCTGACCAACAAAGGAACCAGTTCCAGCCACTTCACCGTGTACGGCTACGCGGGCGAGGTCACCGAACCCAGGCACGCGGACGTCCTCGGCAGCCAGGAGATGGAACTTCCGCTGGCCTCCGGCGCCTTCGACGTCGTCGTCACCGGCCCCAACCGGTACCACTACGAACTGAAGGGCACGACGGCGGGCGCTGCGTCCGGCGTCGCCGTCACCGTTACTGGACGCCGCGGCAGGAAGGCCGTGGAACTGGAGTTGAGCAACAACGGCGCTGCAACGGTCAACGTAACGCTGGAGTCACTGCAGTACGCGGTCACCAACCAAACCGTGAAGCTCAAGGCGGGCCACACCAGGAAGATCGGCTGGGACACCGTGGAGGGTTGGTACGACCTTCAGCTCACCTCGGCCGATGACGCGTCGTTCAGGCGGCGTCTGACCGGGCGTGAGGAAGACGGCCGGGAGGGCATCTCAGGCTAGGCGCCGTAACGGATCCGGCCCTTGTCCGCACCATGCACCGTATAGCGGTTCGGTGGGCGGACAAGGGCCGGATTGGTTGGCATGATTCGATGCGTGGGCTTATTTCCTGGTTCGCGAAGGATGATATGCCAGGGCCCAATAGACCAGCATGGCGATCCCGCACACCACGCCCAGGCTGGAAATCATGAGCTGCCACTGGGTCTGCGGATCCTTGCCCCACTCGGCAGCACCGGCCCACACGGCCAGGTTCTTGGGGGTCATGAAGAACGCGACGGTGGAGCACGCCACAATGGCCCAGCCGGCGGTGCGCATCCGACCGGAACGCGAAGGGACCCGATGCATCGCGAACGCCATGCTGGGCAGGGCAACAGCAACCCACACCCAGTGATGGGACCACGAAACAGGGCTGATCAGGAGCATCAGGATGGCGGTGGCTGATACTGCGATGAAGTTCTCGTCAGCGTCCACGGCCCACTTGATGATGAGCCCCGCAAGGATCACGAGCCCCAGGGACAGGACCATCCAGACAACGTTGGTGAGGGAGGAGTCAGGCATGCCAAAGTGCAGCAGCAGCCCCTTGACCGAGAGGTTGTCCACGTACGCGGGTCCGCCGATGCGGCCGGTGTCGGGCAGTATCTTGGTCCAGAAATCCACGGAAGCCTGCGGCAGCACAGCCCAAGCCAAGGCAATGGAGCCAAAGAAGCCCACGGCCATCCAGCCCAAGGCCTTGAAGTCGCGGCGAACCAGGAAATACAGCCCAAAGGCCAGCGGAGTGAGTTTCACCCCGGCAGCCAAACCAATCAGGAGGCCTGCGGGCCACCGGATAGCACCCGCCCGAGCCTTACCGTACAGGGCGAAATCCGCCAGGATCACGCCCATCAGGATGATGTTGATCTGCCCAAAGACGAATGTGTCCCGCCAGGGCCCCAGGAGCAAAATCGCCCCGGTTCCCACCAAAGCCGTTGTCCGGAAGCGGTAGTCGGCAAACGCCTCCCGCCAGGTCTTCACACCGAAATAGTGCCTTGCCAGCCACGCGGCCACCACAGCGGCACCCACCAAGGCAACGACGATGAACACCAGGCTGCTGGCGAAGAAGCCCATGGCCGCAAGACCGGTAAAAAGCAGCGCAGCAAAGGGCGGGTAGGTGAACGGCAGGCCCTCCCGCACGGCGTAGAGATCCCCACCTTCCAGGACCTTGCCGCCGCCGTAGAAGTAGACCTCGAAGTCGTTCAAGGCCGGCTGGTAGTCGGTGTAGAGGAACCACACGGCCACAGCGAGGGTCAGTGCACCGGCGATCGTGAGGATCCAGCCCCGCTGCCTGGTGGGGGCCACCGTCTGTGAAGGAGAAGCCACAGTGTCAGCCGTTGCTGATCTTCGCGAAGGCCTGCTCAAGGTCGGCAATCAGGTCCTCGGCTTCCTCGATGCCGCAGGAGAGGCGCAGGAGGTTGACCGGGACGGCAAGCTCGGTGCCTTTGACAGAGGCGTGGGTCATTTCCGACGGGTAGTTCATGAGGGATTCAATGCCGCCCAGGGATTCCGCCAGGGTGAAGACCGAGGTGGACTCTGCAACCGTGCGCGCTGCTGCCTCGCCGCCCTTGAACTGAACGGACACCATCCCGCCGAACTTCTTCATTTGCTTGGCAGCGAGCTCGTGGCCCGGGTGGTCAGGGAGGCCCGGGTACAGCACTGCTTCCACCTCGGGACGCTGCAGCAGCCATTCAGCCACGGCCTGGCCGTTCTCGCTATGGCGATCCATGCGGACACCCAGGGTCTTGAGCCCGCGGGTGGTGAGGAACGCATCCATGGGACCGGAGACCGCACCCACGGCGAACTGGATGAAGCCGATCTTCTCCGCGAGCTCAGCGTCCTTCACCACAATGGCGCCACCCACAACGTCGGAGTGTCCGCCGATGTACTTGGTGGTGGAGTGGACCACCACGTCCGCGCCCAAAGCGAGCGGAGTCTGCAAGTAGGGCGAAGCGAAGGTGTTGTCGACCACCAGGAGGGCACCGGCGTCGTGCGCTACGGCGGCGAGTGCCTCGATGTCGGTGATCTTCATCATCGGGTTGGACGGCGTCTCCACCCAGACGATGCGGGTGTTGTTCGCAGCGACTGCGGCAGCCACGGCGTCCAGGTCCGACATGTCCACGGGGGTGTTGCCGATGCCCCAGTCTCCCAGGACACGGTTGATGAGGCGGTAGGTGCCGCCATAGGCGTCGTTGCCCAGGACGATGTGGTCACCGGGACGCGCGATGGCGCGGATCAGCGAATCCTCGGCAGCGAGTCCCGAGCCGAAGGAGAACGCTGCAGTGCCGCCTTCAAGGGCCGCCAGCTGCTCCTGGAGGGCGTCGCGCGTCGGGTTGCCGCCACGGCCGTACTCGTATCCGGAGCGCAGTTTGCCGATGCCGTCCTGGGCGTACGTGGAGCTGAAGTGCAGCGGAGGCACCACAGCGCCGGTCCGCGGTTCGAAGGCCTGTCCGGCGTGGACGGCACGTGTGTTGAACCCGGCGTTGTGGGTGGCAGACATGGATGCTCCTCTTGGTTCATTCAAAGTGGGATCGGTCAACGGTTGGATCGGGCGCCGGCTGGATCGGGCGCCGGCTTGAATGGGGCGCAGGGCGCCTAGTTGCTCAGGTATGCCAGAAGGTCGTGGCGCGTCAGGATGCCCACGGGGGCGCCGGCGAAGGTCACCATGACGGTATCGACGTCGGACAGCAGCTCGCGCGCGGCGGAAATGGTTTCCAGTGAGCCGATCACGGGCAGGCGCTCACCCATGTGTTCGGAGATTTTGTCCATCAGCTTCGCTTCGCCGCGGAACAGCTTACTGGTGAGGCTACGCTCGTCCACGGCACCCACGACCTCGCCCATCACGACCGGCGGCTCCTGGGAGAGCACCGGGATGTGGGAGACGCCGAATTCGTTCATGATGTTGATGACGTCACGGACAGACTCGTTCGGGTGGATGTGGACCAGGTCCGGCATCTCCCCCGTCTTGGACTTGAGGACCTCGCCCACCGAAGACTCTTCGCCGCCGGAGAGGAAGCCGTAGGAGCGCATCCACTGGTCATTGAAGATCTTGGCCAGGTAGCCGCGACCGGAATCCGGGAGGATCACCACCATCACAGCGGACTCGTCCAAGTCCTTGGCCGCCTGCAGGGCCGCAACAACAGCCATGCCGGACGAGCCGCCCACCAGGAGGCCTTCCTCGCGGGCAAGCCGGCGCGTCATGGAGAAGGAGTCGGCATCGGACACGGCGATAACGTCGTCAGGCACGGAAGGATCGTAGTTGTCGGGCCACATGTCCTCACCCACGCCCTCAACGAAGTAGGGCCGGCCGCTTCCGCCTGAGTAGACCGAACCTTCCGGGTCCGCACCGATGATCTTGACCCGGCCGCCGTCGGACTCTGCACGGTCAGCCGAGACCTGCTTGAGGTAGCGGCCTGTGCCGGTAATCGTGCCGCCGGTTCCGGCGCCGATGACCACGTGCGTGACCTTGCCGTCGGTGTCCTGCCAGATTTCAGGGCCAGTGGACTCGAAGTGGCTGCCGGGGGCGGCGGGGTTTGAGAACTGGTCCGGCTTGAAGGCGCCCGGGATCTCGCTGACCAGGCGATCGGAAACGCCGTAGTAGCTTTGCGGGCTGTCCGGAGCCACGGACGTGGGTGTGACCACTACCTCGGCACCGTACGCCTGCAGGACGGCGCGCTTGTCCTCTCCCACTTTGTCCGGCACCACGAAAATGCACTTGTAGCCCTTTTGCTGGGCCACCAGCGCCAATCCCACTCCGGTGTTGCCCGACGTCGGCTCAACGATGGTTCCGCCCGGCTTGAGCCGACCGTCCTTTTCCGCATCCTCGATCATCTTCACGGCGATCCTGTCCTTGATGGATCCGCCGGGATTGACGTATTCGAGCTTGACCAGGACGGTGGCTTTGATCCCGTCCGTTACGTGGTTGAGCTTGATGAGCGGCGTATTGCCGATGAGGTCCAACACGGACTGGGCGTACTTCATAGGTACAAAGTTACCGCCTGCCCGCAGTGGGGCTTGCTTCTGTCCCCTACCAGGCGGGCCGGGTCCGGGTGCCCGCAGGGCCGGGCGCGGACTACGTTCCAGCGGAGGTGTCGGTCTGCCACACCCCCAGGACGTTGCCCTCAGTGTCCTTGAAATAGGCATACCAGCCCATGGTGGGGACGGCGTCCTTGGCCTGGACAACGCTGCCGCCGGCGGACTCCACCTGCTCAAGGGCTGCGTCGATGTCCTCCACGTCGATGGTCAGGATGGGGGTCTGCAGGGCGTCCGTCCGTGGGAACAGGGCGCCGTTGATGGCTCCTGGTTCCTTGGGCGTCCCGGTTTGTTCGTCGCAGGGTGCGGTCAGGGCGATGGTGTAGTCCATCCCCTGCATGGGGCTCAGGTTCCAGCCGAACGTGCTCGCATAGAATGCGTTGGCCCTGTCCTTGTCGTCCGTCGGAATCTCGAAATGCACTATTGCGGCCACGATTCGCGCTCCTTGTACCTGGGATATGGCGCGGCCCACCCACGCCACATCAGGGAGTCTAGCCTTGGCCGGCTGCTGCCGTAAGGGGTTGATTGAGCTCATTGTCAGCCGGGCGTGGGACCATGAAAACATGACCATCGCAGACGCCCCGCCCGTTGTTGCGGCCGCGGCAGATGCAGCCGTCAGGTGGCATCCGGGCGGTTCCTTCCGTTTGGACCAGACCATGTTTCCGCTGATGCGCGGCAACGCGGATCCTTCCTTCGCGGCACACCACAATGGCTTCTGGATGGCTTTCACTGCTCCCTCGGGCCCCGTGACTCTCCGCCTCTCGGCAGGCGGTTTGGGCGCCGATTCCTTCGTGGACGCACAAGCCTGGGGACCCGGAGCAGCGGATGCCATTGCCGGAGTGCCGAGGCTCCTGGGCGCCGATGACGATTGGTCCGCGTTCGACGAGCCCACGTTCCATGCCACCCTCCCGCGCCGTGTCACTGAAGCACGACGCCGGAACCTCGCTCTGCGGCTGCCCTCCACCGGGCGGGTGGTTGATTCACTGGTGCCCACCATTTTGGAGCAAAAGGTCACCACGTTGGAGGCAAGGCGCGGCTACCGGTATCTGATGTACCGCTACGGAACGCCAGGGCCGGGCAGGGCTCCTGCTGGACTCCTCGTTCCTCCCACCGCCAGGCAGTGGCTGGCCATTCCGTCCTGGGAATGGCACAAGGCCGGGGTTGGACCACAGCGTTCGGCCACGGTGATGCGGGCGCTGCAGTCCGCCGTCGCTCTTGAACGGCTGGCCGGGGTGGACTCAGCCCAGGCCGGTGCCAAGCTGCAGACCATTCCTGGAATCGGCATCTGGACAGCTGCCGAAGTTGTCCAGCGGACTCATGGCTGCCCGGATTCAATCTCCGTGGGCGACTACCACCTGGCCTCGTACGTGGGCTATGCCTTGACCGGTCAAAAGACCGACGACGCCGGCATGCTCCAACTCCTGGAGCCGTGGCGCGGGCAGAGGCAGCGGCTGGTCAGGATGCTGTATCTGAGCGGCTTCCGGAAACCCACGTTCGGCCCACGAATGACCGTTCAGGATCACCGCCAGCACTGACCTTTTAAAGCAACGCGGGGTCAGGTACGGCCCATCCTGGCTCCATCTTTGGGCCGTAAGTGACCCCGGGTTGCTTAGGGCGCACGCAGCTTCGCTTTCTTGATTCTCCCGATCGCTCCAGCAAAGCCATCGGCCAGATCGTCGGCATTGAGCTTGAAGTAGCTCCACCCCGCGCTTAGAAATGCCTCATCCCGCCGATTATCGCGCGATTGTTGCTGCCTCGTCAGGTGGTGCGCTCCGTCGTACTGGACCGCAATCCGGAAACGTCGGTATCCAAGATCGGCCGCAGGTGACATGGGGTCCGTCGGGTTAAGCCGCAATTGCAGTTCCGGTTCGGGCAGTCCGGCGTCCCTCATGGCCAGTCTCAAGAATGTCTCGGGATACGAATCGGCACCCACCTGCATTTCTTCGAGTGCGAGCCTTGCCTTCTCCACCCCCTGAAGGTTGGGGTGTTGTCGTATCAGCAGTTGCAGTCCGGAGAGGTGGGCGTAGGGCTCCGTACGAAACTCCAACGACGGGCGTGGCCGCCTGATCAACTGGTCCCCCATGGCAATCACATAATTGAGGGGAAGAACGTGGGCCAGGTCCAGCCACGTCCGGGGACGCACCGATACTGGAATTCCGTCCAAGTCCATAACTTCCCCGGGATGAACACGGACGCGGTGCCCGGTTACTCCGGAACGGCGAACCCTTGGAAGGGTGTGCGGTTTGCTGAGGTGAATGGACTTTCCGCCATCCATCCACGGAGGGAGCCCCAAACCCGTAAGGATTGCCGCAGTTTCGTGGGAAATCCATGCTCCCGGTGTTGCCTCCGTAAGCACCCGGGCGCGTTCAACCAAGTCGAGGGGTCTCCCCTTTGGCACGTGAATCAACCGGCCGCCGTCGGAGAGGTCTTTTGCCCTCAGCCTCTTGGCCGGGATGCCAAGCTCGCGTGATTCGTAGGTGGTGAACGCCCGGTACCGGAGTCCCTCGGGCAGCGGGTTGATACGGACCATGCCTTCAAGTCTGTCGGCGAAGCGCGGCCCTCAAGGCGTTATCCACAGGTTGAGTTCCCAAAGATGCGACGCGGGGTCACTTACGGCCCATTAGCGGCCCCAACATGGGCCGTAAGTGACCCCGCGTTGGAGTTATAGGTGCAGGCGGGACACCGCTTCCTGCCTCATGTCCACCTTCCGAACCTTGCCCGAGACCGTCATGGGGAAGCTCTCGCGGACGTCCACATAGCGGGGAATCTTGTAGTGGGCCAGCTTCCCGCGGCAGTATTCGGCCACGTCCACGGCGGTCAGCGGCTCTGCACCTGGTTTGAGGATGATGCACGCCATCAGTTCCTCACCGTATTTTTCGTCCGGAACGCCAATCACCTGGACATCCTGGATGGACGGGTGCAGATACAGGAACTCCTCGATCTCCCGGGGGTAGACGTTCTCCCCACCCCGGATCACCATGTCCTTGATCCGGCCCTCGATCACCAAGTAGCCGTCCTGGTCCATGCGGGCCAGGTCACCGGTGTGCATCCAACCCTCAGCGTCGATCGCTTCTGCCGTCTTGTCCGGCTGGCCCCAATAGCCTTGCATCACCGCGTAACCGCGCGTGCAGAGTTCACCGATCACGCCACGCTCCACCACCTCGCCCGAGCCCGGGTCCACGATCCTGCTCTCCAAATGCGGCATGGTCCGGCCCACCGTGGTGGTCCGCTGCTCCAGGGTATCCCCCGCCCGGTTCATGGTGGATACAGGCGAGGTTTCGGTCATGCCATAACAGATGGCCACATCCACCATGTGCATCTCGTCGATGACCCGGCGCATCACTTCGATGGGACACAATGACCCTGCCATGACGCCGGTCCGCAGGGTCGAGAGGTCGTAGGATGCGAATTCCTCCAGCGCCAACTCCGCAATGAACATGGTGGGGACGCCGTAGAGCGAGGTTCCGCCGAAGTCCTGCACCGCTTCCAACGCGGCCGACGGGTTGAAGCCGCGGCCGGGAATGATGGTTGCCGCGCCGAAGCTCAACGCGTTCAGATTGCCGATCACCATGCCGAAGCAGTGATAGAACGGCACCGGAATCACCACACGGTCTTGCTCGGTGTACCGCAGGAGACGCCCGATTGAGTTCCCGTTGTTCAGGATGTTGTGGTGGGTCAGGGTGGCACCCTTCGGGAAGCCTGTGGTTCCAGAGGTGTACTGCAAGTTGATGGGATCGTACGGGTCCAGTTCGGCCATGCGGTCCGCCACTGCTGAAGGCCCGACGCCGTCAGCCCGCGTCAGGAGCTCGGCATAGGTGAGTTCGTGGTTGGCTTCCGGTTCGCCCACGGTCAGCCCGAGGGCAGGGTCTCCCGGGAGGAAGACGATTTCCCGGAGTTCGGGACAGTTGGCGGCCGCGTTTCTGGCCATGCCCACATAGTCGCTGTTTTTGTCCGACGGAGCGGCAACCAGCATCCGCATGCCGTTCTGATTCACCACGAACTCCAGCTCATGGCTCCTATATGCGGGGTTCACATTGACCAGCACCGCGCCGATCTTTGCGGTGGCGTACTGGAGGATGGTCCATTCGGCGCAGTTGGGACTCCAGATGCCGATCCGCTCGCCCTTGGCCACCCCGATGGCGAGCAAGGCCCGGGCGAGGCGATTCACGTCGTCGTTCAGCTTTTGGTAGCTCCAGCGGCGGGCGTCACCGCCAGGCGTCGCGGCCGCTTCAATCAGGGCGTCCCGCAAAGGGAACTTGGCGGCGATGCGCTCAAAATTGGTGCCGATGGTCTCTTCGAGCAGCGGGACGTCAGTGTCTCCGGCAGTGTAGGACAACATGACGGAACGCTACCAAGGGACTGGGCGCAACAGAACCGTAACCACCTCCAGTGGGGCCGTGTCCTGCCGGTAGGGTTGGATCCATGAGTGCACCCATTGACCTGCAGGCCACGTTCATCCCCAACGAAGGCGAGTTCTTCCGTGTGAAGCTCGCTTTGGAAATCGCCATCGACGAGGTCGTGAACGAGCCCGGCTGCATCCGGTACGAGCTGACCGAGGCCACCGAAGAGAAGCTGGTCCTGACCGAGCGTTGGGAATCAGAGGAACTCCTCGAGAAGCACTCCAAGGGTATTGCCGTCCAGGACCTGAACGAGTCCCTCAGCGCGCTTCTTGCCGAGCCCGTCACGCTCGAACGGCTCTAGCCTCTTCCCGCTTCAGCCCGGCGACATCGCGGGAAAGCGGCGTTCACGCTCTAACCGCACCGCGGCCGCCGTAATTCTCCGGCGACCTCGTTTGCTTCCGGCGGCTTCGATGTTTCAAGCAGCCGGGCTGGTCTTTAGTTTTCCTGGGCCTCGGCGCGCGCCTTGGCAACGTGGGCGTGGACTTCTTCCATGTCCAGTCCCTTCACGGCCTCGATGACCTGCTCAAGCTGCGGGCCGTTGAGGGCGCCCGGCTGCGAGAAGACCAGGACCTTTTCACGGAAAGCCATCAGCGTGGGGATGGAGGTGATCCCGGCTTCGGCAGCGAGCTGCTGCTCGGCCTCGGTGTCCACCTTCGCGAACACGACGTCAGTGTGCTTCTCCGATGCAGCCCCGTACGTGGGGGCAAATTGGCGGCAGGGGCTGCACCAGGCAGCCCAAAAATCCACCAGGACAATGTCGTTGTCCTCGATAGTCGATGCGAACTGTTCTCCAGTGATGTCAACTGTAGCCATGCTTCCACGGTACGCGACCATGCCTGCTAAGTCCCGTGGAGCACCACCCTGTTCGCTTCACGCGTTACCGGGAATAAACAGCTACTTGCCCAGGACGTACTTAATCGCGGATGCGTAGAGCGGCGCCACCTTGTTGTGGCCCGTCTGGTTCATATGGGCGCCATCGAGGTAGTCGCCGGCTGCCCCGGCAATGGTTGCGGTGCCGGACATCGAGATGCGCGGCCAACCACGGAGGGCCGCTTCGCGGGTCACGAGCCCGTCCACCCAACGGCGTTGGGCGTGGCTGGCATCGTAGCGGGAAAGGACGCCGTTGATCAGGATGGTGCTGCGGGGATACTTGCGGCGCAGCTCGTCCCAGAGCCGGTTCGCCTGCGAGAGGATGGCCGCGTCCGTCGCGCCGATCCTGGCATCGTTGCCGCCCAGGGTCACCACCACCAGGCCCGGATTTCCCTGCGGCAGGAGGATACGGTCCTGCGCCAGCGCATCAGTCGCGGAGCCACCACCGACGGCGGGACTTCCGGAAACGTAGCCGATCCCGCCGATGCTGCGGACTACTTGGCGCGGGTAGCCGGCCGCCCGGGCGCCTTGCTCGCCCCAAGAGTCCATGTCCAGCTGTGAGTCGCCAAGGAAAACCGCTGTGGATGCGTCAACGGCCTCGGCCGAGTAGAGCTCCTCTGTCGCGTCGTTCCAGATGGTTTCCAACTTCTGGAAGGCCACGTGGGCGCCCCTGCCATCCGTCCAGGTGTCTTTTACCGGCCAACCGAATTCACCCGGGGTGATGGACCAGACTTTGTAGGTGGGGTGGCCAACAATCCGTGCTCCCGTGGCCGGGCCCCACACCAGCCAGCCGTTGGCGAACTGCTGAACGAGTCCACCGGCCCGCGGAAGCTTGTCAGTGAGGGGTAGACCCAACTGACCGGCCGCTCCGCCCAGCGAGTTGTAGCGGTTATGAACATCCCCATGGGTGGTGGAGTGCGCACCCGTTGCCGCCGACCAGTAGACCGTACCGCCTTGGAAGAGCTGGTAGACGAAGTTGTTTTGCCTGACTTCCTCTCCCACTGGATACCCGAGGGCACCGTTTTGGCCTCCCGTGGATGACCAGTAGCTTCGGATGGCCCCGGTCAGGGCCTTGGCGCCAGTGGCCGGTGACCAGATGATGGTTCCGCGCTGGTATTCCTGGGACGAGCCTCCGCTCTTCAGGCCCAGAGCTTCGTCTGTGGCCGGGTATCCCAGCTCGCCTTCCTCCATTCCGGTCCGCCGCCAGCGTTCACGGATGGCACCCATGGATGGATGGGCACCAGTGGCCGGTGACCACACCACAAAGCCGCGTTCGAAGGCTTGCCACGCGCCGCCGTCGCGCAGTCCGGTGCTTTCCCCTGTGACCGGGTAGCCGAGGAAGCCACCTTCGAAGCCGCTGCGGCCCCAAGCCAGATGGATGGATCCGCCAGTACGCTGGGCGCCTGTGGCCGGTGAGTATGTGATGGTCCCGCGCTCAAATGACTGCTTGGAACCGCCGTTGCGGAGCCCGCTTGCCGTATCGGTGGCGGGATAGCCGTGGAAGCCGGCCGGGCCGTCGGCGCCCCACCACGATGTGCGGACAGGTCCGTTGACCACCACGCGTGCTCCCGTGCGTGCCGACCAGGCGATGTCGCCACCCGCGAATCGTTGGACGCAGCCGGCGTTGCTTCCACTTCCTGAGCATTCCTCGGCCCCAGTGGGGCGGAGCAGCACGCTTCGTGCCCACGCGTTGGTGTTGTAGAGGTGTCCGATGGCGCCCGTGAGGGCCGGGGTTGAAGCCTGGACTGTGGTGGAAGCCGCATCCGGGACCGCGAACGTTTGGGTTGGCAACGCCGCCCCCAGGGTGCCCGGAACCAGGAGCGCCACCGCCATCGAGCCCAGGAGCCAACGCCGCACGGGCCCCATCGCCGTCTTGGTAAAACCCACTTCGCCAACCCCCAACCTGCTGCCACATCAAAACACTGAGGCAAGTATCTGCGACGCCGGCAGTCCCAACACCGGCGACGCAGCCAATGGTGCCACATCGTTATGTCGCTGCCTCTTGATCAGCATTGAACAACTGTTTAGTCTTTGAAACATGCGTTCAAACGCTGAGGATTTCACCACACGGGCCCGCATCCGCGACGCCGCCATCGGACTTTTCGGCCGGGACGGATTCTCCCGCGCCACAGTGCGCGCAGTCGCCTCGGCGGCCGGCGTCAGCCCAGGTTTGGTCATCCACCATTTCGGCAGCAAGGCAGGGCTCCGTGAGGCCTGCGACCAGCACGTCCTCGCGCAAACAGCCACACAGGGCCGCGAGAAGGCGGACCCCATGTCCACCCGTCTGCTGATCCAGGACTATCTGAACCACCCTGACCAATATGCCCACGAGATCGCCTACATCCGACGCTCCCTGGGCGACGAATCCGACGCCGGCGACGCCTTCTTCGACGCCGTTGTGAAACAGACCCAGGACATCATCCATGCCGGGATCGAAGCCGGCACTATACGGAATTTCCACGATACCCACTCCACTGCCGTCGTCATCGCGTCCAACAGTCTTTCGATGCTCATGCTGGGCAGGCACCTTTCGAGGACTTTGGGGGCCGTGGCTCCGGAGCCGAACGGCATCGGACCTGAGCTGCTGCGGCAACTGACATTGCCTGCCTTGGAGATTTACACCCACGGTTTCTACACGGACTCGCGGTTCCTGGATGCGGCCCGCGATGCCTTGGAGCAAGACACCACCAACCACGGAAGGGAGCATGCCCCGTGACCCAGGCAATCGTCGTCGAGGGGTTACACAAGAGGTTCGGTCCCCGCGAGGTCCTGCACGGCCTGGATTTTGCCGTGGAGCCCGGGACTGTGTTCGGCGTCATCGGACCGAACGGAGCCGGCAAGACCACCACTATGCGGTGCTTGCTGGACATCATCCGGCCGAGTTCGGGTTCCATCTCGGTCCTCGGACAGGATCCGCGTCGTGCCGGCACGGCACTCCGCCGCAGGATCGGCTACCTTCCCGGTGAACTGCATTTGGAGAACCGCACCACGGGACGCCGCATGCTGGAGCACTTCGCCGCCATCAGCGGCCCCGTGGACCCTCACCACGTCAACGACCTCGCTGACCGCCTGAACCTGGATCTGGACCGCCAGACCCGGAAACTCTCCAAAGGCAACAAACAGAAGCTGGGTTTGCTGCAGGCCTTCATGCACCAACCGGAACTCCTGGTCCTCGATGAACCAACCAGCGGCCTGGACCCCTTGGTCCAGCAGGTTTTTCATGCCATGGTCCGCGAGGCCGTGGATGGCGGCGCTACCGTCTTCCTCAGTTCGCATGTCCTGAGCGAAGTCCAGCAGGCAGCTGACGCAGTCGCCATCCTCCGCGACGGCGAAATCGTCACCGTCTCCACGGTGGAAGCCCTGAGGATGGCGGCCGTCCGGCAGCTCCGGTTCAACTGCACCGGCACCGCAGCGAACGACGTCGGAGCGCTGCTGGCCCGGGTGCCAGGCGTCGCCAATGTTGCGGTGCGGGAGCTCCCTGCCGACGGCCACGCCACCGGAACAGTGACGGCTACGGCAACCCTTTCCGGGGACGTCCAGCCCCTGGTCCAGGAGTTGGCACGGCTGAACCTGACGGACCTGGTCCTCGAAGAACCGGACCTGGAAGAAGCTGTGCTGACGCTGTACACAGGGTCTTCCCCGGGTACCGACAATGGCCACAGCAACAGCAGAGGAATTCGAACCGAAGGAGCACATCGTGCCTAGGTTCCTGCCCCTCTTTACCAAAGCGCTTACCGACTCGTGGCGCTCCACCCTTGCCTGGGCCTTGGGGTTGACGGCCGCGATCATGTTGTACTTGCCGTTGTATCCGTCCATCGGCGGAAATTCGCAAATGCAGGACTTGATCAATGCCCTCCCGCCGGAGATGACCAAGGCACTGAACTACGACCAAATCGCCACAGGTCCCGGTTACACCCAGGCAACACTGTTCGGACTGGTCGGGTTCCTGCTGATGTCCATGGCCTCTGTCGGCTGGGGTGCCTCAGCCGTAGGCGGGGACGAAGAATCCGGATTGCTGGAACTGACCCTCGCGCACAGCGTCACCCGCGTGCAGGTGGTGCTGGAGCGCGCCCTCGCAATCCTGGTGCGGATCGCGTTCCTGTCAGTCCTTGTCTTCCTGTTGGTCCTGGCCCTGAACCGGCCCTCCGAACTGAGTATCGACGTCGGACATCTCGCCGGAGCGGCGCTGCTGTTTGCCGCGCTTGCCCTCCTCAGCGGAACCGCAGCTCTCTGTGCCGGGGCTCTGACCGGACGGAAGATTTACGCGATTGCCGCAGGTGCAGCCGTCGCTGTCCTCGGTTACGTGTTCAACGCGGTAGGGAGGCAAAGTCCCGACGTCGAATGGCTGCTGAACCTCTCGCCCTATCACTGGGCGTACGGGAACTCCCCGGTGGCCAATGGTGCTGACTGGGGCGCCGTCGCCGGGCTGCTCGGCATCTCGGCGGCCCTCATCACGCTGGGTGCTGTGGCACTGCAGCGACGCGATGTGGGTGTCTAGCTCCAGACGTGCGGGGCGGGCCGGCGTGCTCCGGGCAGTGCATTGTTTTCACGCCATTCGTGGATCCATTCAGGCAGTTCCAGATCTGCGGGAGGTGCTCCGAACTCGGCGATGATTTCTTCCTGCGTGACCGGCCTGCCCTTGGTCACCAAGCGTGTGGCAATGTGAGCGCGGGCGTAGATTTCGCCTTTCACCACCATCCGCTGTTCAAAGTAGATGGCCTTGGTGTCCAGGCCGATGATGCGGGTTTCGATGGTGTAGCGCTGCCAGAGCTGGAGGGACTTGCGAAAAGCGATGGTTTCGCCGGCAGCAACCGGACTCCACCCTTTCTTACGCATCTTGGTCCAGATGCCGCTACGGACCATGAGATCGAAACGGCCAAGATCCATCAGCGAGAAATACATGCCGTTGTTGACATGCATTGCGATGTCGATATCCGTGGGGAGCACCTTCAATGGCAGTGAGGATTCTTCCCAGACACCCAGCGGCGACCGCTTGGACGAAGTGAACAGCAGCATGAGGGTACGAAGAAGCAGGTGCATGCCAGACATGTTACCCGCCGGTAACTTTCAGGGAAAGATGGCGACCACGTTGCGGACTGGACCCACGGCACAGCTCCTGTTTATGTCCAACGATTGCACTAACGTTTACCGCTGGTTCATCAAAGCCGTGCAGAATGTCTGGAACTCGTAGTTGATGAATGACCACAAGGGGGACTCCTTTGAGCACGCTGCAAACCACCAGGCCACAGGGCCAGGTCTGGCCGGAACTCACACGGCACCAGAACGTCGTCCTCCAGGATGCCCGCGGCAACCGCATCGAAGGAACCATCGACGGCATGACCAACGACCGCAGCACGCTGTGGATCCAGCTCAAAGGTGGCCTGGGCCGCCAACTGATCCACCACCTGGATGGGTACTGGCTGGAGACGCCCGCCGCCTGATGGGGTTCATCCCGGGCGCAGGAGTCCCAGGTGGCTAGTATTCCCGTATGACTCAAGCGCGATACCGGGACCTGGTGGAATGGCCCCTCATGGCCACGGCCCTGATTTTCCTCACTGCCTATGCATGGCAGGTCATCGGCCGGGTGAACGGCGCCGATGCGGTGCCATTCGAGATTGTCCTCTGGATTACGTGGGGCATCTTCGCGCTGGACTACTTCGTCAACCTCTGGCTCGCCGAAGACAGGATGCGGTGGTTCCTCTGGAACCTGCACGAACTCCTAATCGTGATACTCCCCTTCTTCCGGCCCCTGCGGCTGCTGCGCCTCGTCACTTTGCTGTCCGTTCTTCAGCGCACCGTAGGCGAAACCCTGCGCGGGCGGGTTGCCACCTACGTGGCAGGTGCAGCCGCGATGCTCATCCTCATCGGCGCACTGGCCGTCCTGGATGTCGAACAGAATGACCCCGGCGCCAAGATCGTCAACTTCGGCGACGCCGCCTGGTGGGCCGTCACCACCATCACCACCGTTGGCTACGGAGACCTGTATCCCGTGACTCCCATCGGGAGGATCGTGGCCGCGGCCCTCATGATGAGCGGCATCGCTGTGCTCGGTATTGTCACAGCATCCATCGCTTCCTGGCTGGTTCAACGGATTGAAGAGAACGCTGAGGGTGTGGCAGCGGCAGCCGAAGTGAAAGCCGCCGCAGCCGAGGAACCCGTTCGGGCAGAAATGGCTGACTTGGTGACCGAAATCGCGGCCCTGCGGATGGAGATCGCCGAGCTTCGGGAAGCCACGACGGTCAGGCAAACCACGGAATTCGGGCGGGAGCGTGAAGTCTAGGCTCGGCGTCCCGCTCGATCCCGTACCGTCACCACCTACATTGAGGGCCCAGATGGCATGACACGCCCTGGATTGCGGCGAGTCGCCGGGTAAGTGCGATCAAAGTGGGTGGTGGCGGTACGGCTGGACCCACGCTCATTCGGTTCCCGCGCCGCGCACGGGCGAACAACTGCGGGATCCTCCGGCAGGACCCGGCGCCGGGAACTCGCTGGGCACACAAAAAATCCCCGGAACCAGTGGTTCCGGGGATTTTCCTTGGGTGGCAGATGAGGGATTCGAACCCCCGTAGGCGTTGCCAGCTGATTTACAGTCAGCCCCCTTTGGCCGCTCGGGTAATCTGCCGAACTTCAAAAGAAGATCACTTCCGGAGACCGTTTCTTTTCGATCCGGTAACCGAAGGCAGAGACAACCTTACAGAAGTTTTTGCGAAGAATCTAATCGAGGGCAGACACCCGTGATTTCCGCGTATTTCAGGCTTCCCCGAGGATCCGGCCAGCCAGTTTCGCTTCGAACTTTTCGGCTTGCTCGGGAGTGATCTGGTTGAGCTGCACAGCCCGCAGCAGATCCGCATGCACTCCATCCATGCGGGAAGTGGCATCAGGGACCGGGCTCAGGACAATCGACGCTGCAACCGCCGCTGCTGCCACTGCACTCGCCGCAGCAACCGCGGCCGTACCGATGGAGCCTGCTGCTGCAGAAGCGGATTTGCTGATGGACTGGACGGCCTTGCTGCTCATGCTGATCCTCCGACGATGCGTTCTTCCAACTGGTACAACTCTCAACCCATACCCTCGGTTCCCACCCTGCATGTGCTGTGAGCGAACTGTGAAAGTGCTCCACGGCCCCAAGCCGCGGCTTCCGTACTAGGCTGGATGCCAGACCAACCCGCCCTCACAGGGCCCCCAACCTAAGGAGAGTCATGGCAGGCGAATCCACATTCGACGTCGTCAGCAAGGTAGACAAGCAAGAGGTCGCCAACGCGCTCAACCAGTCCCAGAAGGAAATCGCACAGCGATACGACTTCAAGGGCGTCGGCGCGGAGATCGACTTCAGCGGCGAAAAGATCCTCATGAAGGCCAACTCCGAGGACCGCGTCCTTGCTGTCCTGGATGTTTTCCAGTCCAAGCTGATCAAGCGCGGCATCTCGCTGAAGTCCCTGGACCAGGGCGAGCCCTTCCCCTCCGGCAAGGAATTCCGCCTGGAGTGCACCATCAAGGAAGGCATTGCCCAGGACATCGCCAAGAAGATCAACAAGATCATCCGCGATGAAGCCCCCAAGTCCGTCAAGTCCCAGATCCAGGGCGACGAACTCCGCGTGACCTCCAAGTCCCGCGACGACCTTCAGGAGACCATGAACATCCTCAAGAAGTTCGAAGAGGCCGATCTCCAGTTCGTGAACTTCCGCAGCTAGTCCCAGCACCGTCCGAAAGGCCGGGATGCGAGCCCGTTACAGGGCCTGCGTCCCGGCTTTTTGCTGCCCGAAACTACACCGACTGTCGTAATGGATGCGCGGATTAGCGCACGATTAGTTTGCGTAATAGGCAAGTCAACGTATCCTTCTTCCTTAGGTGAGCCTAAGTACGGCCCCCTTAGCGAAAGTAAATCCATGACCGCCAATTACCTGATCGGCCTGCGCGAAGGCCTTGAGGCATCACTGATCGTGGTCCTCCTGATGGCCTATCTCATTAAGACCGGCAGGCGTCACCTGATCCCCAGGGTATGGATGGGCGTTGCCCTCGCCATCGCTATTTCGCTTGGCTTCGGCGCACTTCTGACGTTCGGCCCCCGCGGCCTCACCTTCGAGGCGCAGGAAGCAATCGGCGGCGGTCTGTCCATTGTGGCCGTGGCCCTGGTGACCTGGATGGTCTTCTGGATGGCCCGCACCGCGCGCAGCCTCGGTGGCGAACTCCGCTCGCAAGTGGATAAAGCGGCCGACGGCGCCGCCTGGGGCCTTGTGGTGGTTGCGGCACTGGCCGTGGGCCGTGAGGGCCTCGAAACGGCCCTCTTCATCTGGGCCGCAGCCCAGGCCACGGGCGAAACCACGCTTCCCCTGCTCGGCGCCCTGCTTGGCCTGCTGACAGCGGCTGGCCTGGGGTACCTGCTGCACAGGGGCGTCCTCAAGGTGAACCTTGGCCGCTTCTTCACCTGGACCGGAGTTGGCCTCATTATCATCGCAGGGGGCGTGCTGGCCTACGGAATCCACGATCTCCAGGAAGCCGGCATACTGCCCGGCCTGAACAACCTGGCCTTCGACGTCTCAGCTGCCATCCCGCCGTCGTCCTGGTACGGCACTTTGCTGAAGGGCACGCTGAACTTCTCCCCCGCCACCACCTGGCTCGAAGCGGCGGCGTGGCTTCTGTACGTCATTCCGGTGCTGTTCCTCTACATCCGGGCCAACCGCTCCGCCCCACCCCAGGCTTCCCGCAAGACTTCCACCACCGCCGTCACGGCACACCCGTAATCCCCGGCCCTGACGCCCACTCCCAAGACAAAGGACACACCCATGTTCCTGCCCGCATCCTCTTCCCCGAAACTTCGGAGGACCCTCGCCGTCATTGGCGCGGCCGCCGCTGTGCCCCTGGTACTTGCCGGCTGCACCGACAACACGAAGACCACGGGCGCTACGGATGGTCCCATCCAGGTCAGCAGCACCGCCAATGAGTGCAAGGTCTCCACGGGAACCGCACCGAGCGGCAACCTCACCTTTGCCGTGAAGAACGAGGGCACTGAGGTGACCGAGTTCTACCTGCTGGCCGAAGATGGCCTGCGGATCCTGGGCGAAGTGGAGAACATCGGCCCCGGCATCACCCGCAACCTGGTGGTCACGGCTCCGGCCGGTAAATACAACACTGCGTGCAAGCCCGGAATGCAGGGCGAAGGCATCCGCGCGTCCTTTGAGGTCACCGAATCCGGCACCAAGCCCAGCGTGGATGCCGACTTCCAGAAGCTCCTGGACAACGGGTCCCAGCAGTACGCCGCCTACGTCAAGGACCAGACGGAGCAGCTCATTGTGGGCACCAAGGCCTTCGCTGAAGCCTTCGCCGCCGGTGACGCCGGCAAGGCCCGCGACCTCTACGCCTCCACCCGCATGCACTGGGAGCGGATCGAACCCGTAGCTGAATCCTTCGGCGACCTGGACCCCAAGTTGGATGCCCGCGAGGCAGACCTTGAGCCCGGCCAGGAATGGACCGGCTGGCACCGCGCCGAGAAGGACCTCTTCCCGCCGGCAGAGTACACGGCTATGACCCCGGCGGAGCGCACCGCCATTTCCACGCAACTGGTAGCGGACACCGAGGACCTCGTCACCCGCACCCGCACGGTGGAACTGACCCCGGACAAGCTCGGAAACGGCGCCAAGGAACTGCTCGATGAAGTTGCGACCGGCAAGGTCACCGGCGAAGAAGAGATCTGGTCCCACACCGACCTTTGGGACTTCCAGGCCAACGTTGACGGCGCCCGCATCGCTTTCGAGAACCTGAGGCCGGCCCTGGAGCAGAAGGACGCAGAGCTCGCCCAGTCCTTGGACGAAAAGTTCACGGCCCTGCAAACCGAACTCAAGAAGCACGCCAAGGGCGATGGCTTCGTCTACTACAACGAGCTGAGCCAGGAGCAGGTCCAGCAGCTCGCGGCCTTGGTCGATTCGCTGGGTGAGCCCCTCTCCAAGCTCACCGCAGCCGTGGTGCTGTGAGCGGCTGCCCCTTCGGGCACACCGGCGAAAGCGCCGACGCCAACCGCCCAGGTGAGAGTAACGGCGTCGGGCACTCCGGCGAGCCAGCCGCCGTCGTGACTCACCAGGAGGCGCACGACGGCGGTGTGGCGACGTCCGCTGCAGAAGGTACCTCCCGCATGTCCCGACGCGGCCTGCTCTCGCTCGCGGGGGTCGGGGGTGCCGGAGCAGTAGCTGGGCTGGCCGCTGGATTTCTCGGCCATGATGTCCTGACGGCGGCGACCGCTTCCGCTGCGGACACTACCGCGGGGGATGCAGCAGTCCCCTTCTTTGGCGATCACCAAGCCGGCATCACCACCCCGGCACAGGACCGCCTGCACATGGCCGCTTTCGATGTCACCACTGAGGACCGCAAGGAACTCATCAAGCTCCTCAAGGACTGGACAGCCGCGGCCGAGGCCATGACAACCGGCCTCCCCACGGGCAAGACAGGCGCCGTCGACGGGCCCTACGACGCCCCTCCGGAAGACACCGGCGAGGCGTTGGACCTGCCCGCGGCAAAGCTCACCCTGACGTTTGGTTTCGGCGCGGGGTTGTTCGAAAAGGACGGCAAGGCCCGCTTCGGACTGGACGGCCGGCGTCCGGAGGCTTTGATCGACCTCCCGCATTTCCCCGGTGACGATCTTCAGCCTGCGCGAACCGGTGGCGACATCGTCATCCAAGCCTGCGCGGACGATCCCCAGGTTGCCGTGCATGCCATCCGCAACCTTGCGAGGATCGGGTTCGGCAAGGTGCGTGTCCGTTGGTCGCAGCTGGGGTTTGGACGCACCTCCTCCACGTCCAGGGCGCAGGTGACGCCGCGGAACCTCTTTGGCTTCAAGGACGGCACCAACAACCTCAAGGTCGAAGACAATGCTCTTCTTGAGGAGCACGTATGGGTTGGCGCGGGTGCCGGTCCAGGCGAGCAATGGATGAGGGGCGGCAGCTATCTGGTGGCCCGCAGGATCCAGATGCACATCGAAATCTGGGACCGAACTTCGCTGCGGGAACAGGAAGGGCTGATCGGCCGGACCAAGGGCGTGGGTGCTCCCCTGTCAGGCGGGGAGGAGTTCACCACGCCCGACTTCTCGTTGGCGGGGCGGGCCGGGGAACCCTTGATTCCCATGGATTCCCACATGAGGCTGGCCCACCCTGACCAGAATGCCGGCGTGAGGATGCTGCGCCGCGGATACAACTTCACGGATGGCTCGGACGGGCTGGGCCACCTCGACGCAGGCCTGTTCTTTATTGCGTTCGTCAAGGATCCCCGGACGCACTACGTGCCCATGCAGCTGGCCTTGGCCAAGGGCGACACGTTGTCCGTGGAGTACCTGAAGCACACGGGCTCGGGGCTCTTTGCCGTGCCTCCGGGCGTCCAAGCCGGCGGTTTCATTGGCGAAGGGCTGTTCGCCTAGCCCTGGTTCAACGGGAACCTAGGAAAGTGGTCGCCCGGCCATCCGTTCCAAGCGGCTGATCCGTTCCTTCATGGGCGGGTGCGTGGAGAACATGCGCCGCATTCCTCCGCCACGGAACGGGTTGGCGATCATCAGGTGCGAGGCATTGACGAGCTTCTGGTCCTGCGGCAGGGGCAGCTGGCTGACGCCGGACTCAATCTTGCGCAGGGCTGAGGCGAGTGCCAGCGGATCGCCCGTGAGCTCGGCACCGTCTTCATCGGCGTCGTACTCGCGGGTTCGGGAAATGGCCATCTGAATGAGTGATGCCGCAAACGGCGCGAGCAGGGCCATGGCGATAGTGGCCAGCGGGTTGGCGTTGCGTCGGTCCCCGCTGCCGAAGATCAGCAGCATCTGGCCCACGGACGTAATGACACCGGCCACGGCAGCTGCAACGGAGGAGGTCAGGATGTCGCGGTTGTACACGTGCATCAGCTCATGTCCCAGCACACCCCTGAGTTCGCGGGCATCAAGCAAATGCAGGATCCCCTCGGTGCAGCACACGGCGGCATTCTTGGGGTTGCGGCCAGTGGCGAAGGCGTTGGGCGTCATGGTGGGCGAGAGGTAGATCCGGGGCATGGGCTTGTTGGCACGCACGGACAACTCGCGAACGATCTGGTAGAGCTGCGGAGCCTGTGCCTCGGTGACGGGGTAGGCCGCCATGGAGCGAATGGCGATCTTGTCGCTGTTCCAATATCCGTAAGCAGTAGTACCAACGCCGATGAGGGCCATGATCCAGATAGGCGTCGTGCTGCGGGTCCCTGCCGCGATAATGGCGCCCAAACCCAACAACACCGCCCACAGCACACCGAAGAGCGCGGCAGTCTTGAGTCCATTGTTGTGTTTATGCACGGTTTCCCTGGTCACTTTCGTCAGCTCTTGCGGGGTTCTCTACGGATTAACGCCGACGCCGGTCGCCGTGTTCCGTTGTCAGCCTACGTTGCCGAAGTGGCGGGCCAGGCTAGGGCACAGGATGCTTCGCATCGTAGGCAACGAACCCGGGCTGCAAGCGTGAAGCCAGCCATGCCAGGACAATGCAGAGAACTCCCCCGATGAGCAGCACGCCGCCTTCACTGAGGAACTGCGTGACACCGCCTGCCAGCATGTCCCCCACCCGGGGACCACCGGCCACCACCACGATGAACACGCCCTGGAGCCGTCCCCGCAGGTGATCCGGAGTAGCCGACTGGAGGATGGTGGTGCGGAACACGGCGCTGACGGAGTCGGAAATACCGGCCAGGGCACAGCAGAGGGCGGCCGGGACCAACCAAGGCGTCACGCCATCGCGGCCCGCATCACCCGCCAGCAACACCACCAGCCCGAAGCCCGCAATCGAGGCTCCCCAACCAACCACGGACCACACCACGGCGCTGCCCTGCATTCGCACCCGGCCCAGCGGCCCGGAAAACAGGCCGGCGAGGAACGCTCCCACCGCCGTCGAAGCCAGCAGTACACCCACCGTGGTTTCTCCGCCGCCGATCATGACCGCCCCGATGGCAGGCATCAAAGCCCGCGGCTGCGCGCAGATCATGGCGATGAGGTCGATGATGAACGTCATCCGGACGTTGGGTCGGGTGCCCAGGAAACGGAAGCCTTCCACCACCGACCGGAGCCCTGGCCGCACAGCATCTTTTGACGGCGGCAACGGAGGCAGCTTGAAGAGGCCCCACAGTGCGAACGTGAAGCTGATGACATCAATGGTGTAGGTCCAGCCGAAGCCTATGGTGGCCACGAGCACTCCGGCCAACAGCGGTCCCGCTGTCATGGACAGGCCAAACGTGAGCATGCTCAGGGCATTGGCAGCGGGAAGCAAATCCTTGCGGACCAGGAGTGGGATGATGGCGCTGCGGGCCGGACCGTTGATACCTTGGGCGCCACTTTGGATAGCCACCAGCGCGTAGAGGATCCAGATGTTGCCGATCTCCAGCCAGGCCTGCAACGCCAGTCCGGCCGTTGTTGCCCAGAGGACCAGCGAGGCGACGAGGGCCACTTTGCGTCGATCGTAGGCATCCGAAACGGATCCCCCGTAGAGCCCTGCGATGACCAAGGGGACCAGCGCGAAGATGCCGAGGAGGCCTACATAGAAGCTCTCCTGGGTGAGCCGGTAGACCTCCAGGCTGACAGCCACCAGTGTCAGTTGGGTACCAATGGCGGCCACCGATGCCCCCATCCAGAGCCGCCGAAAAGCCGGACTCTCCTTCAGTGGGGTGATGTCTGCCAGTAGTTTCGCCACCGTCCTACCTTAACGACCATTGCGGTGGCCACCCGCCGCACCCTCCCACCTCTGTTCTCCCCTCTGTGGTACTCCGCTTGGTAGGCTCACCCGGGGGAAGGAGTTGACAAGGTCATGTCACGACAATTGCTGTATCGTTCGGGCTTTTGGGAGATTGCCCGGCCGCGCCATCCCCTCACCGCCGGTCACGTCCTGATCAGGCTCTCAGATCCCTCCACGGAGTTCGCGCATTCCTCGGCTGCCGACTGGCTTTTCTGCCACACCCTTCTCCGCGCCGCCCTTCACGAGGTCCTTGGCGTGACGCGGTGCGTCGTCATGTTTGCCCACCAATGGCACCCGTTGGGCTCGGCCATTGGAGAGCCTGTGGCGGAGTCGTCAACGCCGACGTTCCACCTTTTCGGACGGTGGGACGGAGAAACCACGACGCCGGGACTCCAGTTATCGCTGCCGGCCCATCGTCGGGCGGGGGTGCCGGAACAGGAACTCGATGGCACCGACGCCGCCCTCCGTGACGCACTGCGGGGAGGCCGACCCGACGCAGCGGCGACGTCCGCCAGTGACCTAAGTGCCGCCGTCGAGCATGTCAGTGAGTCCGGTCCGCTGGTGCGGACCGTGGACGCCGGACCCCGGCACGCGGTCATTGAGCCGGCCCGGCACCTCGATTCCATCCGGGATATCCAGCCAGCGGAGCTCCTGGCGATGGGTGCGGCCTTGGGAGCGCTTCCTTTGCCTGGCGGCGTCAGCGGATTCAGTTGTGTCGCAGTGGAACCCGAAGACGCCGGCGTCCCCTTGCGTGTCCATGCGCTGGGACGATCCGTCGCTGAGGAAGTAAACCCGCTCGAGGCCCTGCTCCGTTCACCGGAAGTTAGCCTTGCCTTATTGTGAACTCCTCAAAATAAGTGTTTCAATGAATGCATGACAGATCACACAGCCGAGCAAGCAGAATGGGCCGCCGCCCTGCATGCCCACGGCCGTCGTGTGACCAAGCAGCGGTTGGCGGTGCTCGCCGCGGTCCAGCACCATCCACACTCCCCGGCAGAAGGCATCCTTACCGCTGCACGCAAAGAGCTTCCTGAACTGACGGCGCAGTCCGTTTACGTAGTGCTCAGCGACCTCACGGACCTACAGATGCTGCGCCGCTTCGAACCCCCGCACTCCCCGGCACTTTAT
Source organism: Arthrobacter sp. AK01 (assembly GCF_021109375.1). Taxonomy (NCBI): domain Bacteria; kingdom Bacillati; phylum Actinomycetota; class Actinomycetes; order Micrococcales; family Micrococcaceae; genus Arthrobacter; species Arthrobacter sp. AK01. Next base: position 31,564 of record NZ_JAJOHP010000031.1, on the reverse strand, counting down.
GAAACCCGGGTGGGCGACAACCACCATCACGCCGTGTGTATCAGCTGCGGCAAGGTGGAGGACGTGGATTGCGCCGTGGGGCACGCACCGTGCCTCACCCCGCACTGGGATGAGAATTCCAAGCCCATGACCATCCAGATCGCCGATGTCCTCTATCAAGGCGTCTGCCAGGACTGCCAGTCCAAACAACAGCTTCCCGTAACTTCCGTAACTCAGAAATAAGAAAAAAGGAGAACAATGACTGCTATTTCAACAACCCAGTCAGGTGCACCCGTTACCTCCGACGCGCACTCGAAGTCCGTCGGCGCTGACGGTGCCATCATCCTCACCGACCACTACCTGGTGGAGAAGCTCGCACAGTTCAACCGCGAGCGGGTCCCGGAGCGTGTAGTGCACGCCAAGGGTGGCGGCGCATTCGGTACGTTCAAGACCACCTCGGACGTCTCGGCCTACACCAAGGCAGCTTTCCTGCAGCCGGGTACCGAGACGGACATGCTGATCCGTTTCTCCTCCGTCGCTGGCGAGAATGGTTCTCCTGACACCTGGCGCGATCCCCGCGGTTTCGCCGTGAAGTTCTACACCTCCGAGGGCAACTACGACCTCGTGGGCAACAACACCCCCGTCTTCTTCATCCGCGACGGCATCAAGTTCCCGGACTTCATCCACTCCCAGAAGCGCCTCCCGGGTACCCACCTGCGTGACGCTGACATGCAGTGGGACTTCTGGACCCTCTCCCCCGAGTCCGCACACCAGGTCACCTGGCTCATGGGCGACCGTGGCCTCCCGGCTTCCTGGCGTGAAATGCAGGGCTACGGCTCGCACACCTACCAGTGGATCAACGCCGCTGGCGAGCGCTTCTGGGTCAAGTACCACTTCAAGTCCAACCAGGGCGTCAAGACCATCACCGGTGACCAGGCTGAAGAACTTGCCGGCTCGGACGCGGACTTCTACATCCGCGACCTGCAGGAAAACATTGCCGATGGCAACTTCCCCTCCTGGGAACTGCACGTCCAGGTCATGCCGTACGAAGACGCCAAGACGTACCGCTTCAACCCGTTCGACCTCACCAAGGTGTGGCCGCACTCTGACTACCCGCTGATCCACGTGGGCACCATGGAGCTGAACAAGAACCCGGAGAACTACTTCGCGCAGATCGAGCAGGCCACCTTCGCGCCGTCGAACTTCGTACCGGGCATCGCTGCTTCCCCGGACAAGATGCTGCAGGCCCGCATCTTCTCCTACGCCGACGCACACCGCTACCGCGTGGGTACCAACCACGCACAGATCCCGGTGAACCAGCCCAAGAACCAGGTCAACAACTACAGCCAGGATGGCCAGGGTCGTTTCCTGTTCAACTCCCCCTCCACCCCGGTGTACGCACCGAACTCTGTTGGTGGCCCGGCTGCTGTTGAGCCCACTTCGCCGGCCGGTGGCTGGGAGAACGACGGCGAGCTCACCCTCTCCGCGCACACCCTGCACGCTGAGGACAGCGACTTCGGCCAGGCCGGTACCCTGTACCGCGAGGTCTACGATGACGCTGCCAAGGCCCGCCTCCTGGACACCATCACCGGTGCCGTGGGCGGCGTGAAGAACGCCGACATCAAGGACCGCGCCATCCAGTACTGGACCAACGTTGACTCCGATCTCGGCGCCAAGCTCCGTGCCAACCTCGGTGCAGGCCAGACCGAGTCCGACGCCGAAGCAGCCAACAAGCTCTAAGCGTCTTCGCGTTACTGCATTTTCCAGGAACACCCCGTTGCGGATCTCCGCAGCGGGGTGTTCTTTTTGTTTTTCCACGTAGCTCTTTTGACCTATGGCTGCGCCGGTGGTGGGGTCCCTAGGATCCTTTCATGAGCACATTCGAAGGCATCCCTACAGCCGCATTCCGCTTCTATGCCGAACTCGAAGAGAACAACAACCGTGAATGGTGGCTGGAACATAAAACAACGTACGACGCCGAGGTCAAGGAGCCGCTGACAGCTCTCCTTTCAGAGCTGGAGCCGCGGTTCGGGCCGGCCAAGATTTTTCGTCCCAACAGGGACATCCGGTTCTCCCAGGACAAGTCGCCATACAAAACTGCCCAAGGTGCCTTTGCCGCCACCCAGGAGGGCGTCGGCTTCTACGTCCAGATCAGTGCGGATGGACTGCTGATCGGTGGTGGTTACCATTCCCACACGCCTGCCCAGCTTGCGCGTTTCCGGGCCGCCGTGGATGCCCCTGACAGTGGATTGGAGCTGCAGGAGATCGTTGATTCGATCGCTACGGCCGGGTTTGCCATCGAGGGCGAGAAGCTCAAGACCGTTCCGCGGGGTGTCGACAAAGACCATCCACGCGCTGAGCTGCTCAAGCACAAGTCGTTGTCGGCGGGCGTGGAGGTTGGGCAACCGGACTGGCTTTCAACTCCCGCTGCCAAAGATGAGATCGCTGCCCGTTGGGAGGTACTGAGGCCTTTGGTGGAGTGGGTCAGCGAGCATGCTGCGCCGTAACGCGAAGGCGCCCGGAAACCGATGTTTCCGGGCGCCTTGTAGGGCAAGAGGTGGCAGCTGTCTGACAAGCTGCCGTGATTGGTTTAGACCTTCGTGTAGCTGTCTTCGTCGCCGTCGGCCCGGCGGACTTCGGGAGCACCGTTGACGGAGGCCCTGGCTGCGGCGAACTTCTCGTTGAGCCTGGAGTGGCGCTGTCCGTAGGAGAAGTAGATGACCATGCCTATGACCAGCCAGATCGCGAAGAAGATCCAGGTTTCCACCGCCAGGTTGGTCATGAGGTAGAGGCAGAGCACCGCGGAGACCCACGGCAGGACCTTGCCGAACGGGACCCGGAAGGCGGGCTTGAGGTCAGGGCGCTTCTTGCGCAGCACCAGGATGCCCAGGCTGACCATCACGAAGGCGGACAACGTGCCAATGTTGATCATTTCCTCGAGGAGATCCACATTGGTCAGACCGGCAACCAGTGCCACAGCGGCGCCGCAGATGATCTGGAGCCGGGCAGGGGTGGAGCGTTTCTCGCTGGTCTTGGACAGCGAACGAGGCAACAAGCCATCGCGGCTCATGGCGAGGACCACTCGGGACAGGCCCATGAGGAGCACCATGATCACCGTGGTCAGACCCACCAAGGAACCGAACGCGATGATCTTGGCAGCGTCCGTGTTGCCCACGGCCTCAAAGGCGGTAGTCAGGGTGGGGTTCTTGACCTCGGCCAGCTGTGTGTAGGAGACCATACCAGTCAGCGCGAGGGAGACCAGGATGTAGAGCAGCGTAACCACTGCAAGGCCACCGAAGATGCCGCGGGGAAGTGTCTTCTGCGGGTTCTTGACCTCTTCTGCGGAGGTGGCCACTACGTCGAAGCCGATGAAGGCGAAGAAGACCAGGGCTGCACCGGCGAAGACGCCCAGCGTTCCGTACTGGGCCGGAGCGGCGCCTGTGAGGAAGCCGAAGAAGGACTGCTTCATGACGTCGGCGGCACCGGAATCGGTGGGCTCAGAGGCCGGGACGAAGGGGGTGTAGTTGGAGAACTTCACGTAGCTGAAGCCAACAACGATCACGAACAGCACCACGGCGATCTTGATCAGCGTAAAGACGTTGCCGACGCGGGCGGACAACTTTGTCCCCAACACCAGCAGCACGGTGAAGATCGCGACGATGAGGAAGGCACCCCAATAGAGGTCAACGCCGCCCACCTTGATTGACGGCGGCATGTCTACGCCCATCAGGCCAAAGACGGTACTGAGGTAGATGCCCCAGTACTTGGCGATCACCGCCGCAGCGGTGAAAAGTTCGAGGATGAGGTTCCAGCCAATAATCCACGCAAGGACCTCGCCCATGGTCGCGTAGGTGAAGACGTAGGCGGAGCCGGCTACGGGAATTGCCGTGGCGAATTCTGCGTAGCACATGATGGCCAGCGCGCACGTGACGGCGGCGATCGCAAAGGAGATGGTGACGGCGGGGCCGGCAAAGTTTGCAGCAGCCTTGGCGCCTACCGAGAAGATCCCGGCGCCGACAGCAACGGCGACGCCCATGATCATCAGGTCCCAGGTGCTGAGGCTGCGCTTCAGCTTGCGACCGGGCTCATCGGCATCGGCGATCGACTGCTCGATCGATTTGGTCCTGAAAATGTTCATAAAAATGCCACATTCTGGATGGGAGTGGTATAGGACTCATCAAGAATAGTGTCCGGTCAATGGACGGCCATATTTATCCCAGATAGTGAGACGGCCTGTGGGGCGTGGGGCAGGTGTGGCTGGTGTGACGAAGGCGGGTTGCCCTCATCACACCAGCTTTGGACCTAATTGCTTGGCACGTCCCAGTCCATGAGGGTGGAACGGATCAGGAATCGCTTCCCCTCGGGAGACTCCACCGAGAACCCACTGCCGCGGCCGGGGACCACATCCACAGTGAGGTGGGTGTGCGACCAGTAATTGAACTGCTCCTTGGACATCCAGAACTCCAGCGGCTGTGGTTCACTGCCAGCTCCAATGTCGAACCTGCCCAGCAGGACATCGGAATCACCTGTCAGGAACTCCCCTGCCGGGTAGCACATGGGTGCCGAGCCGTCGCAGCAGCCGCCCGACTGATGGAACATGAGCGGTCCGTGCTGGTCCCACAGCTTGCGGAGGAGTTCCACGGACACTACGGTCAGCGCCACCCGGGAAAAGTCCTCCCCGGGCAGCGTCACCGCAGCTTCCAAGCTGGCGGAGTCCATCAGAACTTCAGAACCACTCGGCCATCGATCTTGGCGTGCTTCATCTCGTCAAAGACCGCGTTGACCTCCGAGAGCTCCCGGGTAGAGACCGTTGGCTTGATCTTTCCCTGCGCATAGAACTCCAGCGCCTCTTCAAGGTCCTGCCGCGTGCCCACGATCGACCCCCTGACCGTGAGGCCTTTGAGCACGATCTCGAAGATAGGCGCCGGGAAGTCTCCCGGAGGCAGCCCGTTGAAAACGATCGTTCCACCACGCCGTGCCATGCCGATCGCCTGGCCGAAGGCAGAGGGATGCACCGCCGTGACCAGGACACCGTGGCAGCCACCGGTTTCACGTTGGATCACTTCCGCCGGATCCTCATGCAGGGCGTTCACTGTCAGCTCGGCGCCATGTTCACGGGCCAGGGCCAACTTGTCGTCGGCAATGTCCACCGCTGCCACCCGGAGACCCATGGCCACCGCGTACTGCACTGCGATGTGTCCCAAACCGCCGATCCCCGAGATCGTGACCCACTGTCCCGGCCTGGCTTCGGTCATCTTCAGGCCCTTGTAAACGGTGACGCCGGCACACAGCACGGGCGCAACTTCCACAGGGTCCGAACCTTCCGGGATGCGTGCGGCGAATCGCGTGTCCACCAGCATGTACTCGCCGAACGAGCCGTCCACGCTGTAGCCACCGTTCTGCTGCGACTCACACAGGGTTTCCCAGCCGGTACGGCAGTACTGGCAGTCCCCGCAGGCAGACCAAAGCCAGGCGTTGCCCACCAACTGGCCAATGGCAACGTCCGTGACACCTTCGCCCAGGGCCACCACTTCTCCCACACCTTCATGGCCGGGAATGAACGGCGGCGTTGGCTTGACCGGCCAGTCGCCTTCAGCGGCGTGCAGGTCCGTATGACATACCCCTGAGGTGATGAGGCGCACCAGCGCCTGGCCGGGACCCGGCGTCGGGCGTTCCACTTCCTTGATCTCGAGGTCGGTTCCAAATTTCGTGACGACTGCAGCGTGCATGGTGGTCATTGACGATCTCCTTTGATCTGTACGAATGATGGGAGTTTTTGTACAGCTGATGCCCCTAAAACCGCTCCATAAGGGCATCTGCTGTACAAGAACTCTTAGAAGAAGCCGAGCTTGTTCTCGTTGTAGCTGACCAGGAGGTTCTTGGTCTGCTGGTAGTGGTCCAGCATCATGGCGTGGTTCTCACGGCCAATACCTGAGGACTTGTAGCCACCGAAGGCGGCACCTGCCGGGTAGGCGTGGTAGTTGTTGACCCACACGCGGCCGGCCTGGATTTCCCGGCCTGCGCGGTAGGCGACATTCCCGTTGCGCGACCAGACTCCGGCGCCCAGACCGTACAGCGTGTCGTTGGCAAGGCCGATTGCGTCGTTGTAGTCGCTGAACTTGGTCACGGACACCACCGGTCCGAAGATCTCCTCCTGGAAGATGCGCATCCGGTTGTGGCCTTCGAAGATGGTGGGCTGCACATAATAGCCGCCAGCCAGGTCACCGGACATCTCGGCCCGGGCACCGCCGGTCAGCACCTTGGCGCCCTCCTGCTTTCCGATGTCGATGTAGGAGAGGATCTTCTCCAGCTGGTCATTCGATGCCTGCGCGCCGATCTGGGTGTCGGTGTCCAGCGGGTTGCCCTGGATGATCTTGTTGGTCCGGGCCACAACGTCCGTCATGAAGGAGTCGTAGATCCCTTCCTGGACCAAAGCACGGGACGGGCACGTGCAGACTTCGCCCTGGTTGAAGGCGAAGAGCGTGAAGCCTTCCTGGGCTTTGTCGTAGAAGGCATCGTTCTCGGAGGCAACGTCGTCGAAGAAGATGTTGGGGCTTTTTCCGCCTAGTTCGAGCGTGACGGGAATGAGGTTGTTGGACGCGTACTGGCTGATCAGCCGGCCTGTGGTGGTCTCGCCGGTGAAGGCAATCTTCCGGATGCGGGAGCTCGAGGCGAGGGGCTTGCCGGCCTCCACGCCGAAGCCGTTGACAACGTTCACCACGCCTGCCGGCAGAAGGTCACCGATGAGTTCCATGAGCACAAGGATGGACGTCGGTGTCTGCTCCGCGGGCTTGAGCACCACGGCATTACCGGCGGCCAGGGCCGGGGCCAGCTTCCAAACAGCCATGAGGATGGGAAAGTTCCACGGGATGATCTGGCCGACAACGCCCAGCGGCTCCTTGAAGTGGTAGGCCGTAGTGTCCTCATCCAGCTGGGAGAGGTGGCCTTCCTGCGCACGGACGGCAGAGGCAAAGTAGCGGAAGTGGTCGGCGGCCAACGGAATGTCGGCGTTGAGGGTCTCGCGGACGGGCTTGCCGTTGTCCCACGTCTCTGCGACCGCCAGGAGCTCAACGTTTTCGTCAATGCGATCGGCGATCTTGTTCAGGATGGCTGCGCGCTCGGTGGCAGAGGTCTTGCCCCAGGAGGGTGCAACCTTGTGCGCGGCGTCGAGGGCAAGCTCAATGTCCTCGGAGGTGCCGCGGGCAACTTCGCAGAAGGCCTTGCCCGTGACGGGGGTGATGTTCTCGAAGTAGGCGCCTTTGACCGGGGCAACCCACTCGCCGCCGATCCAGTTCTCGTAGCGGTCCTTGAACGTGACCTTCGAACCCTCGGCACCCGGCTGTGCGTAAACAGTCATTGCTAGCTCCTTTGCTGCGAATCACGGTGGCTGTCGCCATTGATCCGAGCCTAGGAGCGGGGAGGTTGCAGCTACGTTGCAACCTTGTGATTCAGCTCACGCAGACAGTTCGGTGTCGATCCGTTCAAGGTCAGCCACGACGGCGGCCCGCTTGGGTGAGCGCGGCGGCAGCTGCTTGAGGAGTGCAAGGCGGAGGTCGACGTCGTACTTCGCCTCGGGCAGTTCCGCGTACTTGAGCAGCGAATCGACGCTGCCATCACTGAGCAGCGCCTCGCGCAGCAGGTGCCCGACACGCTCACGCAACTGCACGACGCCGGGTGCCTCCGATCGCGGCAGGACCGCACCTTTGTAGATTTCCAGGGCAATACGGTGGGCGCCACGTTGCAGGCAACTGAGAACCTGGCCGGAGTCGGGCAGCAACTCAACGGGGAGGCGGTAGGGCCTGGATTGGGGGACCGCGTCCGGGCTGAGTTCCTGGATCACCTTGCGGAGCCGCACCATCTCGGCCCGCAGCGTCACTGAGGATCCGTCGCCGGGGTACAGCTGCGTGCACAGGTCCTCAGCACTGAGCCCGTCAGGGTGGCTGCCGAGGATGGCCAGGATTTCGCTGTGCCGCGCGGACAGGGACACGGTCCGGCCGTCGATGCTGAGGAGGGCTTGGTCGCGGCCCAACAGCTGCAAGCTGTTGCGATACAGGGTATGGCTGGAAGTGGCAGCCGAGTTCCGGCGTCGCGGTTTCTCGCGGACAGCTGCGGCCAGCTGGAGCCGCTCGATCCGCAGTTGGGCCTGCGCTGCAGCGACCGTTGCCTCCACCAGCGATAGGGTGTGCGGGGCCACGGCAGTTTCCGTGCCTGTAATGTCCACGACGCCCAGCACGGCGCCGGAATCGGGATCGTGGAAGGGAACGGCGGTACAGCTCCAGGGGTGGACGGATCGTTTGAAGTGCTCGGCGCCGGAGATCTGGATGCTGCGGTCAAGGGCCAGCGCGGTGCCTGGTGCACTGGTGCCCACGGAGGCTTCGGACCAGTCGGCTCCGGCCACGAACATCATGCCTTCGGCGCGGCGCTGCATCACGGGATCGCCGTCAACCCACAGGAGGCGGCCGACGTCGTCGCCCACTGCCACCAACAGGCCGCTGTCATGGCTGGGTTGGACCAGCAGCTTCTTGATCACGGGCATGATGGTGGCCAGCGGATGCTGCCTGCGGTACTCCTCAAGTTCGTCCTGGTCCATCGCGAGGGGCGCCTCGGCGACGTCGGGATTGGCCTGCAGGCTGGCGGAGCGTTGCCAGGATTCACGCACCAAGCGGCGGAGGCCAACGATATCCCCGGGCGCGCCCAGACGCAGGGAGTCCAGGCGTTCGTGGCCAACCAAGGCATGCTTCTGGACCAACTCCGCGGCATCGCTGCCTGGAACCGGCGGATGAATGGGTTTCCTCATCGAACTCCCTGGTAGTCCGCAATGACGGTGCGCTGCGTGTAACGGGCGGCACAGTACCGTGAAGTCTAGTTCGGGTGGAGGAGATTGTCAGCCGCGGGAGATCTGGATCATTTCCTCGCGCGGAACAACCTTGATGCGTTCACGGACCACACCGTTGCCGCTACCTTCGCCACCGGACCAGGAAGCACCCAGGGCGGCCTCGTGGGCATCAAGCCGGTTCCAGCCCTCCCAGGTGGTGTATTCGACGCCGCGTTCTTCGAGGAGGTCGATGATGGCCTGCGGATCCGGGTTCTCGGCCGGGGGCAGGGTGAGCCTGTCCTCGAGGAGGAAGCCAATGGTCTCCAGGGCATCGCCCTTGGTGTGGCCAATAAGGCCGACAGGCCCGCGCTTGATCCAGCCCGTTGCGTAGATTCCCGGTACGGGCTTGCCGTCGGCGTCCAGGACGCGACCGCCGTCGTTCGGTATGACGCCTCGGCGGGCATCGTACTCAAGCTCCTCCAGCGGTGAACCGTGGTAGCCGATGGCGCGGTAGACGGACTGGACCGGGTACTCGACGAACTCGCCGGTGCCTTTGGCATTGCCCGTTCCGTCCAGCTGCATGCGCTCGAACTTGATCCCGGAGACCTTCCCCGGTGCCTCTGGCGAGTCCAGGACTTCCACCGGGCTGTGCAGGAAGTGCAAGTGCAGGCGGCGTGAAGAGGGCTGCTCGGATTCGGCGTGCTCTTCGACCAGCCAGTTGGTCATGGTGTTGACCATGGTCTTGATCTGGTTGTTCGTCTTGATGGCTTCATCGGAGGCTTCGTCGAACTCGAAGTCTTCCGGGTACAGGACAATGTCCACGTCCTTGCAGTGGGACAGTTCACGCAGTTCCAACGGCGTGAACTTCACCTGGGCGGGACCGCGTCGGCCGAAAACATGGACGTCGGTGACCGGCGACTTCTTCAGCCCTGCGTAGACGTTGTCCGGGATTTCGGTGACCAGCAATTCCTCGGGGTGCTTGACCAGCATCCGCGCGACATCCAAGGCCACATTGCCGTTGCCAATGACGGCGATCTCCTTGGCCTCCAAGGGCCACTCGCGGGGCACGTCCGGGTGTCCGTCGTACCAGGACACGAAGTCGGCGCCTCCGAAGGAACCCTCGAGTTCGATGCCGGGGATGTTCAGGTCCGCGTCCTTGATGGCACCGGTGGAGAAGATCACGGCGTCGTAGAAAGCGCGGAAATCGTGCAGCGTCAAGTCCCGGCCGTAGGTCACGTTGCCCAGGAAGCGGATGTCACCGCGATCCAACACCTTGTGCAGGGCGTTGACGATGCCCTTGATGCGTGGATGATCCGGGGCCACCCCGTAGCGGATCAGGCCGTACGGCGCCGGGTATGCCTCGAAGAGGTCGATGCTGACCTCCACGTCGCCGTCTTTGACCTCATTGGATTTAGTCAGGATGTCCGCGGCGTACACACCTGCGGGACCTGCGCCGACGATCGCAACGCGTAGCGGACGTTTGGGGGTGGTTGCGGCTGAGTTGGACACCGTAAGCCCTTCCGAAGCAGTGAGCCACGCCATTGTTGGGGCGCGCAGATTCCAATTCTAGATGTCGACCCTACGTCAGGCCGCTTATATGGCAGGAGTCACAGAAATTCCCAAACATTGCGGAATATTGCGTCAGGAGATGGTGTTGCCGACAATGTGTCGACACCGGAACAGATCATCTCAAGCTCTTCTTCAAACCAACCCACGACGGCGGCAGTCGGGGGCGGCGGCAAAGGCACCGGAAGCATCGACAAGCCGGTGAGGAGCGAGTCGACGGCGGGGGTCCTGTTCGGCATCGGCGCCTACGGCCTGTGGGGGCTGCTGCCGCTGTACTTCTTTGTTCTGATGCCGGCAAGTGCCATCGAGATCGTAGCCAACCGGATCGTCTGGTCCTTGCTCTTTTGTGCTTTGCTGATCACTATCACCCGGGCCTGGAAGACTTTCTGGGCTGCGGTGAAAGATCGTTCTGTGTTCGGTCCACTGGCCCTGGCAGCGGGCTTGATCGCCATCAACTGGCTCACCTACACGTTCGGCGTCACCACCGGCCACGCGGTGGAAACCTCCTTGGGCTACTTCATCAACCCTCTGGTATCTGTCCTCCTGGGCGTTTTCGTCCTCAAGGAGAAGCTGCGTCCCCTGCAGTGGGCAGCAGTGGGTATCGGATTCGTTGCAGTGGGCGTCCTGACGTTCTCCTACGGGCAGCTGCCGTGGATTGCGCTGATCCTTGCCTTCAGCTTCGGCCTCTACGGCTTCGTCAAAAAGCGCGTCGGACCCAAGGTTGACGCCCTCACCAGCCTCAGCGTGGAGACCGTGGTGTTGGCCCCCCTCGCCGCCATCACCATGGTGGTCCTTGGTGTCACGGGCGTGGAAACCCTCACCACTTTGGGGGCCGGCCACTTCTGGCTGCTGGTGGCCTCAGGTGTCATCACCGCCGTGCCGTTGCTCTTCTTCGGTGCCTCCGCCCGACGCTTGCCCATGACCACCATCGGCCTGCTGCAGTACTTTGCGCCGGTCCTTCAGTTCATCGTGGCCCTGACTGTGTTCAACGAGACCATGACCATGGCCCGCTGGATCGGCTTCTGCGTCGTGTGGCTCGCCCTGGTCCTGCTCACCATCGACATGCTGCGGACCACGCGGAAGAACTCCGTGTTGAAGAAAAAGGCCCGTCTGGCCGCAGCCCAGTAGTACTGCAACGCGGGGTCACTTACGGCCCATGTGAAGGGAAATTATGGGCCGTAAGTGACCCCGCGTTGCTTTAGTCCAGCACGTCAGGGTTGGGTTCCTTCTCGGACGAGGGCCGGGCCAATGCACTGGTTTCCAGGGCGAAAACAAGCGGCCCGGTACTCGCGTCACCCGCAATGACCATTTCGAACAGCGAGTCCGCGAGCCGCTTGAACGGATGCTCACCGGATCCCAGCAACCGCACGCCGGCGAGCGCCATTCCGGCCGGCAACTGCAGCCGGATCCGCCCCGATACCGGCGCCCGGGTCACTACGGCGTAGACGTCGCCCGTGGCAGAACGGGTGAAGTAGCCCCACCCCGGATAGTCCCAGCCCTCGGCGAAGCCGCACCCGTAGATGGCTTCCCCGTTGACGGAAAGCCACTCCCCCACTTTCGTGGCGATCTCCACCTCGGCCGGTGCCATGGAACCGTCTCCACGGGGTCCGAAGTTCAGCAGGAAATTGCCGCCAAGGGACGTGCAGTGGGCGATCATGTCCACCACATCCCACGGGTGCTTCAGAGTTGCCTGGGCCCATGGTCCCTGGTGATACCCCCAACTGGCCTGCGGAATGGTCATGCACGCTTCCCAATCCCGCTCAGCCACGCCGTGGTCCCATGGCTCCGGCAATCTGCGTTCGTAGCCGCTTTCGTAATCACCCATGAGTGCTCCGTTGGAATCGACGTGCCGTGCGCCGAAGTCGTCTGCCCGGAGCCTGCTGTTGACCACCACGCCGGGAATCCGTTCCTTCAGCATCCGCTCGACTTCCCAGGTCCACCACCCGTTGGCTTTCACGGACTCGTCCCAGGTGCCGTCGAACCAGAATCCCTTGACCGACGGATACCGCTCGGCGAGTTCCTCCAACTGCTTCATCGCAAAGTCGAGGTAGCGGGCGAAAGCCAGGCTGTCGGCGTCGTCCTCCAGCGTGAAACGCCAGTCCGAGTGCCGCCAGTCCAGCACTGAGTAGTAGAAGTTGACGTCGATTCCCCGGGCCTCGTACGCCGCGACGAGTTCGCCCAGGACATCCCTGCCCGATGGCGTATTGCCCATGTGGAAGTCCGTGTGGGCGCTCGGCCACAAGCAAAAGCCGTCATGATGTTTGGTGGTGATGGTCATGTAGCGGGCACCGAGGGCCACCGCCGTGTCCGCCCACCGTTCGGCGTCGAAGTCAGCCAGGGTGAAGTCCTTCGCCAGCGCTTCCCAGCGCTGCTGCGGAATTTTCGCGACGCGCGGCAGGAACTCGGCCGCGAACTCCACGTCCTTGCCCTCCCATCGGCCAGCCGGCAGCGAGTAGAGGCCCCAGTGGATGAACTGCCCCACCCGGTGGCTCCGGAACCGCTGCATTGCAGCATCCTCACGGGGTTTTTCGCGGGACGCGCCGTACTTGAGGTCCATCACTTACCCACCTGCCCGTCCCACGGCACAAACGTCCGCAGGTCAAAAGTCTGCGAAGTGCCGCTCGCCCACGTGACTGACACTTCCGTGCCGGAAACCACGACGGCGGCAGCCGCCTTGAGCGTTTCGGGGGCCGGAGCCTCGTCCCGGGTCAGGGTGTGGAGCGCGATGTGGACCGTTTCCCCGCTGGTGCGCTGCGCCCCCAGGACCGGTACAGCTGAGTGCTCGCCCATGGCGTTGGCTCCCGCATAGCGGGTGGTGTCCGGATCCTGCCACCCGTGGATAGCTGTGACTGCCGCGAACACGTCGCCGTTGCTGACCCATGCCGTGTCTTCGGACCGGCCCGCTTGCACGGGTTGGGCTCCGGCGACTGCATGACCACCTTCCCGGACGGAATACTCCACCGGTCCGCGGACCAGGTGGCAACGAAGCTCATGAATCCCGTTCACTGCAGAGACGGTGGTCACGGCAGTGCCGGTCAAGGTCTTTCCATACAGCTGCGGAATGTGCACGGATCCGCTGACGAGTCCGTCCGTGCGGGTGGCGCGGAGGGCACACCGCCGGCTCGCCACGCCGTCGGACCCCAACAACGCAAGGTGGCCGTCCACATTGTCCTCCCACGCAGCACCCGTGCCCGGGGCCGTGTGCGTGGAATAGGAGAACTTGGCGTAATGCGGATCGTCGGGGTCCGTGCCGCCTCCCACTGGCAAGCCGCAGTGATCGCTGCCGTGATTGGTCAGACGCACCAAGCCGCCGTGGGTGGTCAACGTCCAGCCGGCATCGGGCAAGGACCGCAGCTGAGCCGGACCGTCCGTGGGCTGCGGCTCTTCCACGTCCTGCCACACCCGGTGCTCCGGCGGGAGGGCCAAGCCAAGGAAGCCGATGCCCGCCAAGTACGGCGAGCCGAAACCGCTGTACGCCTGGCAGGATGCCAGGTGTTCGCCGTACCAACCAAGGTTCGGCGGCCCATCCACCCCTACGCCCTTGGCGGTGAAGTTCGCCAGCACACCGGACGCCAAACGTCGGGTTGCGCCCGGGGTCAGCGGGTTCACGCCCGAGATTTCCGCACACCACAGCGCAGCCAGGACAGCCGTGCGGTACGCCAGGGATCGCCCGACGTGCAGCACCGCTCCATCCTTGGCGAACATGAGGCTCTGCGTGCCCACGAACTCACGCAAACGGTCCAGGTGACGGCGGCCCTCAGGGGTGTCCTCCCGGCCGGTCATCTTGTACCAAGCCCACAGATACGGGTGAATGGCCCACGCGTTGTAGTAGTCGATCGCGTGTTCCGGCCCATCCGTGTACCAGCCATCACCCACATACCAGGACTCCACCCGTGCCACGTTCCGCGCCCCAATGCAGCCCGACACGTCCTCACCCACCGAACGCAGGAAACCCTCAGCCATTGCGGGGAACAGCTGCCAGTTGTTGCCCCACACCTCAAGCCGGGCATGGTGCCGCAACCAATCCGCAACCTGCTTCTTCTCCCCCGCCGACAAGGGCTCCCACAGCCACTCGCGGGCAATGTAGAGCGAGAAGGCGATGTTCGCCGCTTCCACGATCGAGTTGGTCACCCCCAGCAAAGGAGACTTGCAGGTGACCCCCAACGGCCAGCGTTCCGCGCCTTCAGGATCGGTTCCAGCCAACAGCGCCTCCCGGTACCAGGCCGCCAAACCCAGCCGATCCTGGCCACATGCACCGGCAATCCGCGGCGCAGCCATCAACAGGCTCCGCCCGATGGTTTCCATGCCCTCCCGGCGCTCGCCGTCGCGGGTCACCGGGCCAGGGAGGCGTGGGCTCGCCTTCAACGGGCTGGAATATTGGCGGATGTGTTCCAGCCAGTGGTCAGCCGTGGCCTCCCAGTGGCTGCGGGTCCAGCCCGTGAATGGGGACTGGTCTTTGTTGGTTTCGGGTAGCCACGGCAAGTTGGGCAGGGACTGTGTCACGGTGTTGGGTCCTTGGGTTCAGGCAAACTGGGGTTGTGCGGACTGGCTACTTGGCCAAGGCCGATTCGTATTCGCCGCGGATGGTGTCTCCGCCGTTCTTCTTCCAGTCCGCCACGGCGCTCTTGAGTGCGTCCATGGTGCCACGTCCGGCGATGACTGCCGTGGCGGCGTCGGACACAGGCTGTCCGAGCTTGGCGCCCTTGCTGGCGTTCGTGGGGCTGAACAGCGTGCCACACGGATCTTCGACGCCCAGCGGAATGAGCTTTGAGTAGGCGTTGTGCATGACGTCCACAATGTCCTTGTTGCTGGGGTCGTAGACAACCTGCTGCGGCGCGGCGAGGTACTTCCACGGCACGGCGTTGTCCAGCAAAGCACGCTCGGTGACCACGGGATTGCCGTTGGCATCCAGGGTGTAGTCTGCTCCTTCTGCTCCGTAGTTGAGCAGCAGGTACTCTTCGCTGCCGAACGGGGCCGCCAGGAAGTTTGCAACCGCCAGGACTTCCTTGAGCTTGGCTTCGTCGGCCTTCTTCAGCATGACAGTGGCGAAGGTGATGTTATCCAACCAGGTCTGTGCCTTGCCGCCGTCGTGGCCTACTGGGATGAACGGCACGGCGTTGTTGGCCTTGTTGGCGGCGGGGATGCTGCGGCCGTAGCCGGTGGGGCCAATGTAAGCGGGGAGGCCGTCGTAGATCATGGCCACCTTGCCGGAGATGAAGGAGTTCACCATCTGCGACTTGGTCCAGCCCTCGGAGCCCGGCACGTAGAGGCCGTCTTTGTAGAGCTTGGCTGCGAACTCGATCGCGGCCATGTATTCGTCCGTTTCGAACGCCCTGGTGAGTTTGCCGCCGTCGTTCTTCCAGACGTTCGGCGTCCGGAACATGTGGTGCAGCATCGTCAGGCCGAACTTCGTACTGCCCAACGCCCACTGGTTCTTGGACGGGTTGGTGAGCTCCTTGGCCACCCGGTAGAAATCGTCCTTGTCCTTGATGTCCTCGGTGGACTTGATGCCCACGTTCTCCAACAGGGTCTGGTTCACGAAGCCGGAGCCACCGGTCAGGTTGCGCGGGATGGGCAGCGAGTAGAGCTTGCCGGCCTGGACGGTTTGCTTCCAGAACACCTCCGGGATGGCGGCCAGGTTGGGGTAATCCTTGATCTTGTCGCCACCCAGCATCGGCGTCAGGTCCGCGCACTTGGCCTGGAGGAACTCCACGATGTTGGGCACGGCGGCGCCGTCGTTGAGCATGAGGTCGGGCAGCTCGCCGCCGGCAATGATCGTGTTGAACTTGGTGGCGTAGTCATCCGAGGACACCGAGGTGATCTCCACCTGACCGCCCAGGCGTGCTTCGATGGCCTGCCACGCGGGGTTGTCCGCCCGGGCGTTGGGGGCCGTGCCGAACAGGTTGGTGATGGCGGTGACCTTGCCACCCTTGAGCGGTGGGCTCTCCACGCTTCGGAACGGTGCGGGGTACTTGTAGAACGCCGCCGGCACGCCTTCTGCCGTGCCGGCGATGTCCGCCGCGGCCGCCTTAAGGGGCATGTGCGTGGGGAGCAATGCTTCGCTGGCGTTCGAGGCAACAGTGGTGGTTCGCTGGCCGCAGCCCACCAAGGCCCCGCCGCTGAACAACGCCAGGGCGCCGATGCCCGTGACGGAAAGGAAGTTCCGGCGGCTGGGGCCGGAAGTCTGGATTGATTTCATGGGATGCCCTTTCACAAATGGTTTGACTAGCCTTTGATGGCGCCGGTGAGGACGCCTTTGGTGAAGTACCGCTGAAGGAACGGGAACACGATCACGATGGGGATCAGCGAAATCACGACGACGGCCATCTGGATCGCTTGCGACGGCACCGCGATCTCGGCTACTGCGGAGTCGCCCATGGGCTGGCCCAGCAGGACGTATTGGCGCAGGATCATGGACAGCGGCCACTTGTCGTCGTTCAGGTAGAGCATGGCGTTGAAGAATGCGTTCCAGTACCCCACGGCGTAGAAGAGCCCGACGACGGCCAACACACCACGTGAGAGTGGCAACACCATCTGGACCAGGATGCGGAAGTCGCCGGCGCCGTCGATCTTCGCCGCCTCGAACAGCTCCTGCGGCAGGTTCATGAAGAAGGACCTCACCACCACCAGGTTGAAGGCACTCATCAAGGTGGGCAGGACCAAGGCCGCGTAACTGTCCAGCAATCCGAGTTCCTTGACCATGAGGAAGCTGGGAATGATGCCCGGGCTGAAGAGCATGGTGAACAGGGCCGTCATGAGGAAGAAGCGGCCGCCCACGAGGTCCCGGCGGGTCAGTCCGTACGCCATCGCGACCGTGACCACCAGTGACAGGGCCGTGCCCACGGTGGTGATCACCAGGGACCGGATCAGCGCATCAGTGACAACGCCACCGGCGAAGATGGTCTGGTACGCAGCGAAAGTGGGCTCCTTGGGGAAGAGCACCAGGCCGTTGTTGTTTGCGATCTCGCTTTGGCTGGACAGGCTCGTGGCGAGGACCGCAAGCAGGGGGTACAGGGCCAGGAAGCAAATGACCACCAGCGCGATGGCCTTGGAGACTTGCACGGCCGGCTTGGGCTTTTCCATCCAGACGGGCCGGGTGTCCTTTGTTTTCGGCCTGTTTTTCGGGCGCCGGCCCCGGCCGGCCACCAGTGTGCTACTTGGATTTGCCATTGGAATAGACACCTTCCTGTCCAAAGAAATGCGCGAGCTTGTTGGCGCCGAGCACCAGGATCAGTCCGACGATCCCCTTGACGAGCCCGACGGCGGCGGCCGGTCCCCACTGCCCGTCCTGAATGCCATGGAAGTAGACGTAGGTATCCAACACTTCGCCTGCACCGGGTCCCACGTTGTCACGCTGCAGGACGATCTGTTCGAACCCGACGGACAGGATGCTGCCGAGGTTGAGGATGAGCAGCAGGACGATCACCGGCATGATCCCCGGGAGCGTGATGTGCCAGAGCCGGTGACGGGCGTTTGCCCCATCCACGGCGGCGGCTTCGTAGAGCTCCTGGTCCACGTTCATGAGGGCGGCCAGGAAGATGATGGTTCCCCAGCCAGCGTCTTTCCAGATGGACTGGATGGTGACCAGGAAGGGGAAGAACTCCGGCGTGGTCATGGCATCAAAGCGCGGCAGGCCCAGGTTTTCCAGCAGGTGCGGAACGGCCCCGGTAGCGCCGAGGACCTCGGAGAAGACCGCCACGATGATGACCCAACCGATGAAGTGCGGCAGGTAGACAACGCTCTGCACGAACTTCCGGATCTTGTTGGAGACGATGCTGTTGAGCAGCAGGGCCAGGCAGATGGGAACAGGGAAGAAGAGGGCCAGCTGGAGGCCCGTGATCACCAGTGTGTTGCGGAGGGCCTCCCAGAATGCACCGTCCTGGAACATGGCCGCGAAGTTATCCAACCCCACCCAGACGCTGTCCATGAACCCGAGGTACGGCTTGTAATCGAGGAACGCGATGATGTTGCCGGCGAGCGGGACATAGTGGAACACCACGAAGTACGCGAAGCCCGGGGCGATCAGGAGCAACATCACTTTGTCGCGTCGGATCCTGGCCATGAGGCTCTTCTTGCGGGCCTGCCCTCGGGCCGCTTCCTTTGGTGGTCGACCCCGACGGCGACCTTCCGCCACCGCAGCCGGCCCACCGACGTCGGGCGTCACGTGGGGCGTGAGTGTCTGGCTGTTGCTGCTCATGTATTTCCTCTGTCTGCGCCGCAAGGACGGATGTGGAGTGGCCCGGCGCCTGGGGAGCGCTCAGTGGCTAGAAATAGTAAGCGTTTACTATGGAGAAGAAGCTACCGAGTTGCACGGTGTGATGTCAATAACATGCACAAAACCATACAAACTTTGATTCTGCGGGATTGACAGGATTTCAACTGCCCGCCTAGGGTGACTGGAAATAGCAAGCGCTTTCTATAGTTTTCCATCGACGAACCGGACGGAACCGCAGTGACCACCAACCTCCACCAAGCCGGCACCATCAAGGCTGCGTTCGTGATGGGCCGCAACACCCTGCGCACCCTGTTCAGCCCCGAGGACCTGGCGAGACTCCACGGAATGGTCACCCTGGTGGACTCCGAGCCCATTGCGGACTTTTCCGCGCCGGGAGCTTTGGAGCTGCTGGCAGATGCGGAACTGCTCATCACAGGGTGGGGTGCACCCACCATTGACGCCTTCGTGGTGGACCAGCTGCCCAGGTTGCGGTGCATCGTCCATGCGGCGGGCACCGTCAAGACGTTCCTGTCCCCCGCGGTTTACGAGCGCGGGATAGAGGTGTCATCATCTGCTGCCGCCAACGCCGTGCCAGTGGCGGAGTTTACGTTTGCCGCGATCGTCATGGGCCTCAAGCGGGCCCGCAGGTTCAGCGAACAATTGCGCATCACAGGGGCCTCGCGCAACGCGTCCGGTTTCCCCACCATTGGAACCAACGGCGTGACCATCGGACTCGTGGGGGCCTCCCGCGTCGGCCGCCTGGTGATCGGGCTGCTCAAGAACCTCGATGCCCGGGTGCTGGTCTACGATCCGTACCTCACCGTCGTCGACGCCTCGGAACTTGGCGTTGAAACCGTCGGACTGGACCAGTTGTGCGCGATGTCCGATGTTGTGAGCGTCCACGCTCCGGACATCGCGGAAACGCGGGGCATCATCGGCGCGCAGCAACTCGCCCTCATGAAGGACGGAACGCTGGTCATCAATACGGCCCGCGGCGCCCTCATCGATGCCACCGCCCTGACCGCCGAACTGGTTTCCGGACGGCTGGACGCGTATCTTGACGTCACAGATCCAGAGCCGCTCCCAGCCAGCTCCGTGCTGCACACACTGCCCAATGTGGTGCTGACACCACACATTGCCGGGGCGATGGGCAACGAAATCCACCGTTTGGGCAGCCACGCCGTGATGGAAATCCGCCGATTGAGCGAGGGCTTGCCCTTGGCTTATCCGGTATTGGCCGCGGATCTTGCGAGAATCGCTTAGTGACTGAGAAAAGCTCCCCCACAGATCCGATCCACGCCCGCGGCGGCAGCGGCGCCACCATTGCCGACGTTGCGCAGGCGGCAGGCGTGTCGGTGGCCACCGTTTCGAGGGCCTTGAGCGGCAACTACCCGGTGGCAAAAGCCACGCGCGAGCGCATCTTCCGGTCCGTGGCTGATCTTGGCTACGTGGCCAATGCGCATGCCCGTGCCCTCGCCGGTGCCACGACGCGCACCGTCGGAATCATCATCAACGACGTCGCCGATCCCTTCTTCGCCTACATCGCCCGCGGAGTTGAGAGGCAGGCGAGCGCAGAGGGACGCATGTGCCTTATCACCGCGACCCACGGAGACAAGGAACGCGAACTCGCACTGGTGGACCTCATGCGCGAGCAACGTACCGATGCCGTGATCCTGGTGGGTGGGGCCTCGGACGACCCCAGATACAGGAAGCAAATGGCCGACCGTGCCCGTGCACTGGCTGCGGCCGGATCATCCCTGGTTCTCTGCGGACGCCCTTCGTTGGGGGCCGGTGTCCCTACCAAAATGGTCACCTACGACAACGAAGGTGGTGCCTTCGCGATCACCGACTACCTGATCTCCCAGGGACACCGCAGGATCCTTTACGTTGGCGGCCCCCGCGATTTCTCGACGACGGCCTCCCGGCTTGCCGGCTTCTACCGCGCCCTGGATGCCCGCGGCATTGAGCGGGATCCTTCGCTGGTCCACGAGGGCGCGTTTGGCCGTGGTTTCGGATACAGCCGCATGCGCGAGCTGCTGGACCAGGAGATCGACTTCACTGCGGTCTTCGGTGCCAACGACCTCGTGGCCGCCGGAATCCTGGAGGCGCTCGAGGAGCGCGGAATCCGGGTTCCCCAGGATGTCTCAGTGGTTGGCTACGACGACGTTCCGGTGGCAAGCGAGCTTCGACCGCGGCTCACCACGGTCCGCGTTCCGCTGGAAGAACTGGGTCGTGAAGCCGTGCGGTTGGCCCTGTCCCAGTCACCGCACGACGCCGGCGCCTCCTCTGACAACACCCTCACGGTCGGCACCCACATAGTCATCCGGGACTCGGTTTCGCCTCCCAACAAGGCCTGAGCAGTTTTGTTCATTTCTGTTGAGGTGGCCGGGAACCGGACATAAAGTTGCGGAAACTTTCACCGCAATGTCCACCCCATCACGCCTGGAACAGTTTTGAACGGAGCAGTTTTGAACTTCAATGGACCCACAATGAGCCGCAGGACCCTTTTCCGCGCAGGAGGTGCAGCAGCCCTCGCGGGTGCCCTGCTTTCCCAGGCCGGGCCTTCGTTTGCCGCTTCGGGGCTTCAGGAACTGATCGATCGACGCCGGTTGGTCCTCACCGGAGGCCAGAGCGCCGCAGACATCCCCGAGCTCGCAGCGCAACTTGAAGGCATGGGCGAGACCACCGGGAAATGGTGGACTTCCTTGGACAAGGCCCCGGCGCGGACCTCCCTGTGGAGCGATATCCCTTTGACGGGCATCGGACAGTCCACTGCTGCTACAGGCAATATGGGCCTGCACTTCAACCGCCTGTACGACATGGCCTTGGGGTATGCAGTCCCCGGCAATCCTTATGCAGGAAACCCGGAACTGGCCGCCGACATTGTGGCGGGCCTGCAGCTCCTCAATGACACGGCGTACAAACCGTCCACCAAGGCAGCAGGCAACTGGTGGTTCTGGGAGATCGGCGTTCCCCGGAAGACCGTGGACATCCTCACCCTGCTTCATGCCGAAGTTCCCGAAGCCCTGCGGACATCCCTGTTGGCAGCCGTGCGTTGGTTTGCGCCCAACCCGAATTGGCGCGGCCGTGCCACATCCCTGGCGGAGACCGGCGCCAACCGCGTGGACAAGTCGCTGGCCTGCTGCATGCGGGGCATCCTGGACAACAAACCGGACGAGATCGCCCTGGGCAGGGACGCCTTGAGCGACACCGTCCGCGGCGGGATCAACAGTGTCTTTACCTACGTCACCAGCGGCGACGGCTTTTACGCCGATGGTTCCTATGTCCAACACTCTTACCTGCCCTACGCGGGCACTTACGGCGTGGTGGCCCTGGCCGGCATCGCCGAAATCGTCGCGATGCTGGGCGGAAGCACGTGGGCAGTGAACGACCCCAAGCGCTCCGTGCTCCTCGACGCCGTGGAGGAGACCTATGCCCCGTTCGTCTGGGACGGACGGATCATGGACACCATCCGTGGCCGTGCAGTCTCCCGCCAACGCGAACCCGATTACGTCAGCGGTTTTGGACTGATCTCCGCTGTCCTGCTGCTGGCACCGGGTTGCGATGAACCCTACCGTTCACGGTTCCTGGCCTTGGCCAAGGGCTGGTTGGAACGCTGCGCGGACCAGAAACTCGTGGGGCATCCAACGCAGAGCCTGGCAAAGTCCTTGCTCTCGCTCGGCGTCCTGTCAGATACCTCCGTGGTCGCTGTGCCGGCACCCGTCTACAGCCGTATGTTTGCCGACCAAGACCGTTTGGTCCATCACCGCCCGGACTGGGGCTGCACCGTGAACCTCTCCTCCAAGCGCATCGGCCGTTACGAGTGGGGCAACAGTGAGAACAACCTCGGCTGGTACCAGGGCGACGGGATGACCTTCCTGTACACACGGCAGGATCCTTCCCAGTTCAGCGCTGACTTCTGGCCGACAGTTGACCCATACGCCCTTCCCGGCACCACCGTCAACGATCAAGTAAGGGCGAGCGGCGCTGGCGGGGCAGGGACCGGCATCCCCCGTGCCTTCCAGGCGTTCGCCGGTGGACTCACCGTGGACGGTCGCTGGGGCGTCATCGGCATGGACCACCTCAACCACAACAAGACCCTGTCCGGTCGGAAGTCATGGTTCTTCCTGGACGATGCTGTGGTCTGCCTCGGGGCGGGAATCACCGGTACGGGCGGCGCTGCGGTACAGACCACCATAGAGAACAGGTCCTTCGCGGTTGGGTCCGTACCGTCGGTGCGGACCGACTCCCGGAATCGTCGTATGGCGCCGGGCGACACACCCGTGGTCTTGAAGCGGTCCGCGCACGTTGAAGGGCACGGAGGCTACGTCTTCCTCGATGCGCCTGGCGTTTCCGGGTCTGCTGATGTTGCGGTGGTTCGCCGGACGGGCAGCTGGTTCGACGTGAATTCAGGGGCGGACACTGGCGGCACCACCGATCCGGTCACCCGGGACTACGTCACCATTACGCATCGGCACGGTAGTGACCCGGCGGCATCCGGCTACGCCTATATGGTCTTGCCCGCTGCCGGCCACTCCACCACGTTCTCCCAGTCCGCCAACCCCGATGTGAAGGTCCTGGCCAACTCTGCCGAAGTCCAGATGGTGGAGGTTGGCAAGGACAAGCTGGTCATGGCCAACTTCTTCGCGGCAGGTTCAGCCGGCGGGTACACAGCGTCCGGGCCGTGCACCGTGTCCGCACACCAGACCGGGGACAAGCTCACCTTGGCCGTGGCAGATCCGTCCCGAACGCAGGCTGCTGTGAGGATCACGCTCGCCGGGTCCGACTGGAGCACGCTGGTGGATTCCGGGCCCGGCGTGGTCTTGGTCAGCGCCAACCCGGTGGTCATTGAGGTCCAGCTCGACGGTCATGGCCACCAGAAGAACCTGACGCTGGGCAGCTAGCTGAAAGCAACGCGGGGTCACTTACGGCCCATCCGAGTGGTAAACATGGGCTGTAAGTGACCCCGCGTTGCTGCTTGAAACGGTGTGAGTTACGCGTGTGCCTTGATGGCTGCGGCGAGGACCTCGAGGCCGTCGATCAGCAGTTCGTCGCTGATGACCAGCGGCGGGAGCAGGCGGATCACGTTGCCGTAGGTGCCGCAGGTCAGGATGATGACGCCTTCCTGGAGGCAAGCGGCGGCCACAGCCTTGGTCAGTTCAGCGTTCGGTTCCTTGGAGCCGGACTGAACGAGTTCGATAGCCAGCATGGCGCCGCGGCCACGGATGTCGCCAACCACGGAAACTTCGTCAGCCAGTTCGCGGAGTTTGCCCAGGGCGAGCTCTTCGATGTGGCGGGCGCGGCCGTTGAGGTCGTGCTGCTCCATGGTGTCGATGGCTGCCAGTGCTGCTGCGCAAGCGACCGGGTTACCACCGTAGGTGCCGCCGAGGCCGCCCGGGTGAACGGCGTCGAGCAGGTCGGCGCGGCCGGTGATCGCGGACAGCGGGAGGCCGCCGGCGATGCCCTTGGCCATGGTGATGATGTCCGGGACAACACCTTCGTGGTCAACGGCGAACCATTCGCCCGTGCGGCAGAAGCCGGACTGGACCTCGTCAGCGATGAAGACGATGCCCTTTTCCTTGGCCCAAGCGGACAGTGCCGGGAGGAAACCTTCGGCCGGAACGATGAAGCCGCCCTCGCCCTGGATGGGTTCGATGATGATGGCGGCAACCTGGTCGCCACCGATCTGCTTCTCGATCATGGTGATGGCGCGCTTGGCGGCCTCGGCACCGGTGATCTCCGGGTTCTCTTCGCGGAACGGGTAGCTCATGGGCATGCGGTAGACCTCGGGCGCGAACGGGCCGAAGTTGGTCTTGTACGGCATGGCCTTGGCGGTCAGTGCCATGGTCAGGTTGGTACGGCCGTGGTACGCGTGGTCGAAAGCAACCACGGCATCGCGGCCGGTGGCCAGGCGTGCAACCTTGACGGCGTTCTCCACGGCTTCAGCGCCAGAGTTGAACAGCACGGTGCGCTTGGCGTGGTCGCCCGGGGTGAGGCGGTTCAGCTGCTCGGCAACTGCAACGTAGCCCTCGTACGGGGTGACCATGAAGCAGGTGTGCGTGAAGTGCGCAGCTGCTTCCTGGACGGCGGCGACGACGGCGGGGTCGGAAGCGCCGACGCTGGTCACGGCGATGCCGGAACCGAGGTCGATGAAGGAGTTGCCATCAACGTCGCGGATGATGCCGCCGTCGGCGTCTTCAACGTAGACGGGGACACCCGAGGCGACGCCGGCAGCAACGACGGCGGAGCGGCGCTCAGCCAGGGCCTGCGACTTGGGGCCGGGGAAGGCGCCGTTGATGTTGCGCTTCTGCTCGATGCGGTACGAGAGTTCGTTCGCGGTGGTAGTCATGGGGTGGTTGCCTTTCTGGGAAATTCGTACGGGTGGGGCGAAGCGCTACGCGTCGAGTGCACTCATCACGTGCTTGATGCGCGTGTAGTCTTCCACGCCGTACATGGAGAGGTCCTTGCCGTAGCCGGACTGCTTGAAGCCGCCGTGCGGCATCTCTGCCGTCAGCAGGATGTGGGTGTTGATCCAGACCGCACCGAAGTCCAGGTCGCGGCTCATGCGCATGGCCGTGCCGTGGTCGGTGGTCCAGACGCTGGACGCCAGGGCGTACTCGACGTCGTTGGCCAGGTCGAGTGCTTCGGCTTCAGTGCTGAACTTCTGCACGGTAATGACCGGACCGAAGGTTTCCTTCTGCACGATGTCGTCGGTCTGCTTGGCCCCGGAGATGATGGTGGGCTCGAAGAAGAAGCCCTTCTCGCCTGCGCGGTGGCCACCGGTTTCGATCTTGCAGTTGGCCGGGAGGTGCTCCACTACCGAGGTGACGGCGTTGAAGTGGTTCACGTTGTTGAGCGGGCCGAAGTAGTTGTCTTCGTCGTTCTGCGAACCGGTGTGCAGGGTCTTGGTGTGTTCCACCATGGCTGCCACGACGTCGTCGTGAACGGAGTCCTCCACCAACACGCGGGTGATGGCGGTGCAGTCCTGGCCGGCGTTGAAGAAGGCGAACTCGGCGATGGCCGCGGCGCTCTTCTTGATGTCGGCGTCCTTGAAGACAATGGCCGGAGCCTTGCCGCCAAGTTCCAGGTGTGCACGCTTGAGGCCCTTGGCTGCGCCGCTGGCGACTGCGATGCCCGCGCGGACGGAACCGGTGATGGAGACCAGCCCGGGGACCTTGTGGTCAACCATCATGGCGCCGGTCTCACCGGTGCCGAGGACAACGTTCAGGACACCGGCCGGGAAGATCTCGCCGGCGAGGCGTGCCAGGACCAGGGTGGATTCCGGGGTGGTGTCCGACGGCTTGAGGACAACGGTGTTGCCGGCAGCCAGGGCGGGGCCGATCTTCCAGATGGCCATGAGGAACGGGTAGTTCCACGGCGCAACCTGGGCTACGACGCCGATCGGTTCGCGACGTACGTAGGAGGTGTGGCCCTCGAAGTATTCACCGGCAGACTTGCCTTCCATGATGCGTGCAGCACCGGCGAAGAAGCGGAGCTGGTCGGCGCCGGCGGCAACTTCCTCGGAAGCGATCAGGGAGCGTACCTGGCCGGTGTTGCGGTGCTGGGCGTCAACGAGTTCGTCGCTGTTGGCCTCCACGGCGTCGGCAAGCTTGAGCAACATGAGCTGGCGCTGGCCCGGCGTGACGTGCTTCCACGTCTTGAAGGCGTCGCTGGCAGCGGTCATGGCGGCGTCGACGTCGGCCTGCACCGAAATCGGCGACTTGGCAACGATCTCCCCATTGGTGGGGTTCACGATGTCAAGGAGACCCGTACCTACCGGCGTAACGAATTCGCCGTTGATGAAGTTCTGCAAGGTTTGAACCACGGTGTGCAACCCTCTTTCGGAGTCTGGGCATGGGTTTAGCTGATCAGAGCCTATGCCAGGGAGGGGGTCCAAGGAATAGCCAGCTGCACACACAACAACCCCCCACTTAGTGCGCTTGACCAGTGCAGGGTTACGCTTTAACCATGGCAATGTCCCTCGCTTCACTCGTCGCTGTCCCCTCCCTGAAACTCCGCCAGGCAGGACTTGCCGAAACCACGCTGAACCAAGACATCAGCTGGGTCGCGGTGACGGAGCTGGAGGACCCCCAACGCTTCCTGAGCGGCGGCGAATTGGTCCTCACCACGGGCCTGCGCCTCAAGAGTGCGGCGGATCAGCGGCGCTTCGTCCGTCAAGCCCAGCGCGCGGGAGCCGTGGGGATCGGTTTCGGCATTGGCCTGACCCACGAGTCGGTTCCCGATGCCCTGGTCGCTGAGGCCAACCGCTGGGGCCTGCCCTTGGTGGAGGTCCCTTACGAGATCCCCTTCATCGCCATCGGCAAGCTCGTGGCCGAGTCCCACTCAGCGGACCACTACTCCAACCTGGAACGGCTTCTGGCCGGGCACCAGATCCTTGCCCGCTCCCTGCTCACCGGCGGTGGCCTCAACGAACTCCTCAAGCAGTTGGGCAGCATGCTCCGCACCGATGTTGTGCTCACCCAGTTCAGCGCTCAGCTCTACAACAGCGTGGCCGGCAAGCCCGCGCCGACGGCGGATGGCTGGGCTTCGTATCCGATTCCCACCGGCCGCAGGGACGCCTGCACCTTGTGGTTGCGGCAGCCTTTCGTCGACTCCGGAATCGTCAGCTACGCGCAGAACCTCATCAGCGTGGAACTCAACAACATGGTCAAGCAGCGCCAGTCCCAGCGTGCCATGGCCGGGCAAGTGCTGGACGACGTCATCCACGGCACCCTGGAAACCATCGAGGCCGCCCGCCGCTTGGCCGGCGTCGGCATCAACAGCACGCGTAAGAACGTAGTACTCGTTGCCGAATCCGCGGCACACCACAAGCAACTGGTCAGCATTTCGCTGCCCCAGGCGCTGGAAGCCGGCGTCAGCGCCGTCGTCGGGAAGGACCTTGTCACCGTCATCAGCGATGACGGCAGTTCCGCTACCGCCTTGGCCAAGAGCCTCAGCGACCACCTGCAGGAGGCCGGTATCCACGCCGTGATCGGAATAGGCGGCGCCTACACGAAGCCCAACGGCCTGCGCTGGAGCTACTTTGAAGCGCGCGACGCCGTGGCGCACGGCTTGCCGGTTAACGAGCCGGAGCGCCTCAGCCTGACGTCCCTGCTCCTCGCCAGCGAGGACGTTCCCCTGGCCGATATGGCCAGCGAGTCGCTGACGCCTCTCCGGAAGTTCGACGCCGCTCATGGGGCCGAGTTGGTGGCCACCCTGGAAAGCTACTTGAACCACAACGGGTCTGTTGCCGCCGTCGCCGAAGCCCTGACGTTGCACCGGAATACCGTGCGATACCGTCTGGCGCAGATCACCGAACTGACGGGCTACGACCCTTCGCAGACGCAGGACCGGGTGCAGCTCTGGCTGGCGTTGGCGGTACAGCGACTGGGTTCACGCAACCCCCGCTAAGGATCCCCATCCGCGCACAGCCGGAGAGGTTCGCCACATAACTCTACACATTAGACATCAAACGTCTAACCTTTAGATATGGCCGCGACGACTCCCCTTACCCCCAGCACCGGAAACATCCCTACGATTCCCACCGCCCAGGCTGCTCCTGCCCTTTCGGTCAACGCAGCCGTCCCGAAGACCCGCGTCGTCGCCGTCGTCGGCATTATTGCCGTGGTCCTCATCGGGTTGAACCTGCGGGCGGGCATCACCAGCGCCGCTGCCCTGTTCCACGAACTGCAGCAGGTGCTGGGCTACGGCGCTTTGGTGGCGTCCATCCTGCCGTCCATCCCGCTGCTGTGCTTCGCCGTTGCCGGCATGGGAACGTCCTGGCTGACCCGGCGTGTGGGTGTTGAGAAGGCCATCGCCATCGCCTTGGCACTGCTGGCCGGTGGATTGTTGGTACGCGGTGTTCCAGTGACGGGCGCCCTCCTCGGCGGTACGGTCCTGGCGATGTCCGGACTGGCGGTGTGCAATGTGGCCATGCCGTCCTTCATCCGCGAGCACTACTCCGAGCGCACCTCCATGATGACCGGCCTTTACACCTTCACCATGTCCGGCGGCGCCACCTTCGCCGCAGTCGTCAGCGTTCCGTTGGCGCAGGAACTCGGCTCACCGTCCATGGGCCTGGCCGCCTGGGGCCTGCTGGGTGTCGCAGCCCTCCTCGGCTTCCTGCCGATCGTCCTGCACACGCACCGGAGCGCCACCAAGACTGATCGGCCCCGCGTGTCCATGTGGCCGTTGCTCCGCACCCGGCTGGGCATCCTGATTACAGCGATCTTTACGTTCCAGGCCTTCCTTGCCTACGCCGTGATGAGCTGGTTCGCCTACATCCTGACCTCCCAGGGCCTCAGCGCCTCCGAAAGCGGCCTTCAGTTCGGCGTCATGCAGCTGGTCTCCGTCGCCGCCGGCATGATCCTGCTGGCCTTCGGGTCTCGGCCCGGCATGCTGCGCCCCGCCCTGTACCTCGCCAGCAGCTCCACGTTGCTGGCCATCGCCGCCATGGTCTGGCTGCCGACGTCGCTGGCGGTTGTCCCGGCCGTCCTGTTCGGATTCGGCTTGGGCATCTTCCCGCTGGTTTTGGTGATCATCAGCCGCAGCGGACGGTCGACGGCGGAAACCACCGCGCTCTCCACCATCGCCCAATCGCTGGGATACTTGATTGCGGCAATTGGTCCCTTTGGCATGGGACTCCTCCACAGCGCCACCGGAGGCTGGGTACTGCCCCTGAGCCTGCTGTCCATCGTGGCGGTAGCGCTCATGGTCACCTGCCACCTGCTCACCAGCAAGCGCACTGCCACCAAGACCGGACCGAGGACTGCATGACCCTGACTCCATCGCATCGCCCGGCTCTGGCCGAGGAGATTACTTCCAAGCTGCGGGACATGATCAAGTCCGGCGAATGGCCACTCCAGGAGCGGATCCCCGCGGAGCCCGAGCTGATGTCCACCTTGGGTGTTTCGCGGGGAACCCTGCGGGAGGCCATCAAGGCGCTGGCCCACTCCGGCATGCTGGAGGTCCGACGCGGCGACGGCACCTATGTCCGGGCCAACAGTGAGATGTCCGGCGCGGCCCAGCGCATGTACCTGGAGCACACGCAGGAACACATCGTTGAGGTCCGGCTTGGCTTGGATACCCAGGCCGCCCGGCTCGCCACCAAGCACGCCACCGCAGAGGATCTGGCAGAAATGAGACGCCTCCTGGCGCTACGCCACGATGCTTGGCAGGCCGAGGACTACCCCACGTGGGCCAGCGCCGACTGGGAATTCCACGAGCGCGTTGCCTTGGCCTCCGGCAATCCGCTGCTGCACCAGCTCTACGTTTCCTTCGGTGGCGTCTTCCACAACGACCTCCTCCGGCAGCAGCGCAAGGGCGGATTCAACGGCATCCCCCGCGAAGGGCACGACGAACTGGTGGACGCGATTGAGGCCCAGGATCCCGACGCCGCCGTGCGCAGCGTGTACCGGAACCTGGACTACTGTTCGGACCAGGGCCCGCGGTAACTAGGTTGTTTCGATGCCGGCCCCGGCGGCATCCTTGAACCTGGCATTGATGAGCACCACATCCCGCCCGGCCCGGTCCAGCAAGCTGGCGGCAACACTCGCCCTGTAGCCCGTGGCACAGTGCACCCAAATTCTGTCATCCGGCAGCTCACTGATCCTTGCGAGGAGCTCGTAGACGGGCACGTTCAGCGCACCCTTGATATGGGAAGTCTTGAACTCGTCAGGACGCCGGACGTCCAACACCACGTCCTCCGGCTTCCGCTCGCTTGCAAAGAGGTTCCAATCTCCGTGCTCATAGCTCGCCCGGGGAGATTGCGGTGCCAGGGCTCCGATGTCCAGACCCGTTGAGTCAGGCCCGACGGCGGCATCCGGGTTGTCGATGCCGATCCTCGCCAAGTCGCGGATCGCCTTTTCCACCTCGCCGTGTGGGCCCAGCAACGTGAGCGGTTGGTTCCAGGGGATCACCCAACCGAGGTAGCTGGTGAAGTTGTCCCCGCGACCGTACTCGAAGCTCACACTGCCTTGAAGGTGGGTATCAGCGAAGGCCACGCGGTGGCGCAGATCCACCACCCACTCCCCTGCCCTCAACCGCCGGCTCAGCTCCACGGGATCAACGGAGTCCGGAACTGTCAGGTCCGGGCGACCCGGTCCGGCCGCATTCAGTGGGCTCATGTGGGCGTAGTAGGCAGGATAGGCGGAGATATTCTCCAGCAACTCTGCAACGAAGTGGTCCTCGTGGGGATCCGTCAGGGCGTGGTTGGACTTTGCCTGCTCAGCAATTGTGGACGATTCCTGGCGGCTCGCGGGCCCGATCGAACAGAACGATCCGAAGCCATGGGTCGGGTACAGCGCAGCCTCCGGACGGGAAGCATCCACCAGGCGCCGCACCGAGGAGTACTGTTCGTGGGCCAGCTTTGCGGTGTCGTGCGGCGATACCAGGTCCGTCCGCCCTACCGAACCATAGAGCAAGCTGCCGCCGGAAAACACAGCCTCCAACCCACCGTCGTAGGTGTCATCCCTCACCACGTAAGAGAGGTGCGTGTGCGTGTGGCCCGGCGTCGCAACGACCGAAACCGAGAGCCTGCCGACGCGCAGGACCTGGCCATCGGTGACGGGGACGCGGGTGAACGCCACCTCATCCTCACCGTTCACCAAATAGTCGGCACCGTGCTGTTCAGCCAGGATGAGGCCACCGGTGACGTAGTCGTTGTGGAGGTGGGTTTCGGCCACGTGCGTGATCCGGACGCCGGCTTCGCGGGCGGCAGCTTCAACGCGATCAATGTCCCGTTGGGGATCGATCACCAGCGCAACGCTGCCGTCGTGCACCAAGTAGCTCCGGTCCCCCAGCTGGGGAGTTTCGATGACCACTACGTCCATGGTTCAGGGTACCGCGGGTGCACGGAACGGAAGCAGAGGAGCTTACTATGTGTTTTTATAGCGCCCCCAATAAAAACCCAAAGAAGCAAATTGTCGAGCCCCCCCCCGTATGGAACTGTTTTTTAAAAATATTTGATTAGAACGCGGGCGTCGCGCGGG